>NZ_JYDG01000002.1:0-175497 GCF_003263545.1 Rahnella sp. AN3-3W3 | reverse complement strand
AGTCTCGTTTCCCGCTCCAATTTTCTTCTTCAGTACAAAATCATTTCTTTATGCCTTTCTGGTGCATATTTCGTGCGCGAATGAAACAATCATTACACGGTTTGTATTATTTTTTTAAACAGACTTATCCACAGCTTTAGGTGTTTTTTTGCACTGTCTGTTTTTTGCGCCCGTCATATTGCCAAAATGTAACACGCTGATTTATATCATAATAAATTTATAACGAAACGTTATGACGATCACTTGCTCTTTTTTTTGCACTTGATTGGCAAAGCATTTTTATTTTTATGCACAGAAAATTATACAAAGCAGAACAGCGTTTTTTGGGAAATGTTATGCATCCCTTGGCAAACCTTTTTCCACCGCTCGGATCAGCCGTTTCTGCTGCAGTGTTTGTACTTCAATACGATGTTCATTTCTTCTTTCTACCTGTTGTGCGATAGCCCAGCTGATATGTTCATCCAGCAGCGCATTTTCCCCTTCGCGCGAATGCAGCGAATCCATCACGTCCTGCGAGTAGGGCGCATTGCCTAATGCCACTGCTATGTTGCGCAGCCAGCGCAGATGTCCGATACGTCGTATTGGCGAACCTTCCGTAATCCGTAAAAATTTCTCTTCCGTCCAGCCAAACAAAGTCATCAGCTCCGGTGCATGCAGCGCGGCACGCGGGCTAAAATCTTCTTCATCAGTCAGTTGCGAATAACGATTCCAGGGGCAGATCAGCTGACAGTCATCGCAGCCGTAGATGCGGTTGCCCATCAGCGGGCGGAATTCTTCCGGTATCGCGCCTTCCAGTTCGATAGTCAGATAGGAAATGCAGCGGCGCGCGTCAACGGTATAAGGCGCAACGATGGCACCGGTCGGGCAAGTGGTCATGCAGGCCACGCATTTGCCGCATTTCTCTTCCTGAGGCTGATCGACGGGCAACGGCAAATCAATCAGCAGTTCGCCGAGAAAGAACCACGAGCCGGATTCACGGTTGAGAATAAGTGAGTGTTTACCAACCCAGCCAAGACCGGCTTTCGCTGCAAGCGGGCGTTCCATGACCGGCGCGGAATCCACAAAGGGGCGGAAGGTGACGGTCTGATCAGCATGCTCAGTACAATGCGCCTGGATCATGTCGCCCAGTTTTTTCAGGCGCTGCCGCAACACCTTGTGATAGTCGCGTCCCAGGGCGTAACGGCTGACATAACCGAGTTGCGGATTATTCAGGGTTTTAGCAAAGGCGGCTTTGGCGGGCAGATAGTTCATGCGCACGCTGATCACCCGCAGCGTGCCGGGCAGCAATTCATGCGGACGGGCACGTAACATGCCGTGGCGCGCCATCCAGTCCATCTCGCCATGATATTGTTTATCAAGCCAGTCTTGCAGTTTGGGCTCTTCAACAGATAAGTCTGTATCGCAGATGCCAACCTGCTGGAAGCCTAGCGATTGGCCCCATTGCTTGATATGTTGAGCCAGTTGAACGAGATCGAGAGGGAGTGTCATGACGAACCAACGTGAAAAACGAAACGAGGCGAGTTTACCACATTCCGTGTTTTCTGCTGACTGGCTGCGAAAAGCTGAGCGTCAGGCGGCGCAGGAAACGGGGATTTCTCTGTTTACACTGATGCAACGTGCGGCGAAGGCCGCTTTTTTACTGGCGCAGCGTGAATTTCCACACACGCAGCACTGGCTGATTTTGTGTGGTCACGGCAATAACGGCGGTGACGGTTTTGAAATGGCGCGTCTGGCGAAAAGCGCAGGTATACGCGTGACGCTGCTGGCCGTGGAAGGGAGCAAACCGCTGCCTGATGAAGCGGAAATGGCGCGAACGGGTTGGCTGAAAAGTGGCGGAGAAATCAATTCCGCCGATTCTGCATGGCCGCATGATGCTGATCTGATTATTGATGGTTTGCTCGGCACCGGTTTATCTTCTGCGCCCCGCGCACCTTACGACGGGCTGATTGACGCCACTAATTCGGCATCTTTGCCTGTGATATCTCTCGATATTCCTTCGGGGCTTGATGCGCAAACTGGCCAGACAGCGGGGAAGGCGGTTCACGCCACGTACACTGTCAGTTTCATCGCCCTTAAACCCGGTTTGCTGACCGGACAGGCGCGTGATTACACCGGTAAATTACATTGTGATGCGCTGGGGCTGCAAAGCTGGCTGGGTGGACATCTGGCAGTGTTACAGCGGCTGGATGCGTCGCAGTTAGGCACATGGTTGCACCCGCGCCGTCCGTGTTCCCACAAAGGTGAACACGGGCGTTTATTGGTGGTTGGCGGCGATATCGGGTTTGCCGGTGCAATCCGAATGGCGTCGGAAGCCGCGCTGCGCACCGGTGCTGGTCTGGTGCGAGTACTCACTCACAAAGAGCACGCTGGCCCGTTGCTGACCGCCAGACCTGAGCTTATGGTGCAGGAACTGACCGCAGCATCGCTCGATGAAGGGCTGGAATGGGCGGATGTGTTAGTCATCGGCCCCGGTTTAGGCCAGAAAGAATGGGGTAAACAGGCGGTTGATCGCGCGGCAAAATGGGATAAACCGGCGTTATGGGACGCTGATGCGCTTAACCTGCTGGCAATCAATCCCGGGAAACGGCAAAATCGCGTACTGACGCCTCATCCTGGCGAGGCAGCCCGCTTACTCGGTTGCAGCGTGAAGGAAATTGAGAGTGACCGCTTACTTTCGGCGCAGAAACTCACGGAACGTTATGGCGGCGTGGTGGTGCTGAAAGGCGCGGGCAGTCTGATTGCCAGTGAACATGGCGAAATGGCGCTCGCAGATGTCGGCAATGCCGGTATGGCATCGGGCGGCATGGGCGACGTGCTTTCTGGTATCATTGGCGGATTGCTGGCTCAGAAACTGAATATTTATGATGCGGCCTGCGCGGGCTCAGTGGTTCATGGCGCTGCCGCAGACGAAATTGCCCACCGGCAGGGAACGCGCGGTATGCTGGCAACTGATCTTTTAGCGGTGATTGCCCCGTTAGTTAATCCAGACCTGAAGAAATAGATATCACTGAATGAATCAACTTAATATCTCTCTACCCGACGAAGCGGCAACGCTGCAACTAGGTGCTTCACTGGCGAAAGCCTGCGAAGGCTCTACGGTTATCCATCTTTATGGCGATCTGGGAGCCGGTAAAACAACCTTTAGCCGGGGATTTCTTCAGGCATTGGGGCATCAGGGCAATGTGAAAAGCCCGACCTATACGCTGGTTGAGCCTTATCAGCTGGAAAAGATCGCCGTCTATCATTTTGACTTGTATCGCCTGGCTGATCCTGAAGAACTGGAATTTATGGGTATCCGAGACTATTTCGCACAGGATGCTATTTGTCTGGTGGAATGGCCGCAGCAGGGTGCTGGCGTGTTACCCGAACCAGATATAGAACTGACGCTGGATTATTCCCAGACCGGGCGCACCGCGAAGCTGGTGGCGGTTTCCGAATCTGGTATAAATTTGCTGCATCGTGTTCAACAGCAAGGATGATCACGCGATGAACTCACGTTTTACCTCTCTGTTTACGTCGGCGGCGATGTCATTATCGACGCGGATGTTATCGACGCTGATGTTGTTTGCTGTGCTTGCGTCGCCGGTTTTTGCGGCGGGCATGAAAAATATCAATGTCTCTAATGGCCAGACGCAGTCGACAATTACGATTACGTTTGACGGTTCGCCGGATTACTCCTTTTTCCCGCTGCATAATCCTGAACGTGTGGTGATGGATATCCGTCAGGACGGCGTGATGAAAGGCCTGCCGCTGAATTTTAACGGCCAGAACCTGGTGACGCGTGTGCGTGCCAGTACGCCGCCGAATGCACAAAGCCAGCGTCTGGTGTTTGAGCTGAATCAGAAAGTCAGAACCAACGCGACGAAACAAAAAGACGGCAGCCAGTACACGGTAGTGCTGACCATGAATGCCGCCGCGTCCGCACCACGCCGTGCTGCGCCGGTTGTCACAGCCACCAATACGCCTTCGCCAAATGCAGGCAAAACGGTCACGCCGTCGTCGAAATCCAATCCGTTTACCAACGATCAGACTAAAGTGGTTTCCACTTCCGTCGCCCCTGATAACTCGCGTTCATCAACTGTCAGCACCAGCGACAGCAGAATCATTGTCGCGATTGATGCCGGTCACGGCGGACAGGATCCCGGAGCCATCGGTGCGGGCGGTCTTAAAGAAAAGAACGTCACTATTGCCATCGCCCGGAAATTGCAGGCGATTCTGAATGCTGATCCTATGTTCCAGCCGGTATTAACCCGTGACGGTGATTACTTTATTTCCGTTATGGGACGTTCCGATGTGGCGCGTAAGAAAAACGCCAACGTACTGGTTTCCATTCACGCCGATGCCGCGCCAAGCCGCAGCGCGCGTGGCGCATCGGTCTGGGTACTATCGAACCGCCGTGCGAACAGCGAAATGGGTAACTGGCTCGAGCAGCACGAGAAGCAATCTGAGCTGTTAGGTGGTGCGGGTGACGTGCTGGCGAATACCGCATCCGATCCTTACCTGAGTCAGGCCGTGCTCGATTTGCAGTTTGGTCATTCTCAACGTGTCGGCTATGACGTTGCGACCCGTGTTCTGCGCGAACTGCGCTCCGTCGGCTCGTTGCATAAAGCCAAGCCGGAGCACGCCAGTTTAGGCGTATTACGCTCGCCAGATATTCCTTCCCTGCTGGTGGAAACCGGCTTTATTAGTAACTCAACTGAGGAGCGGCTGCTGGGCAGCAGCGCGTACCAGGATAAAATTGCGAGGGCCATTCACATCGGTCTGCGTAATTATTTCCAGTCGCATCCGATACAAAACGGCCCAAAGGTCGAAAACCGTCCGCTGCTGGCCTCATCAGCAGCGGCGGTCGGCAGTAGCGCGAAAGCCAGTAATCAGCCGGGACCGATTGAAGTGACCGCCGGTGCAGCCGGTGCGACGCAGATCCATAAAGTGACCCGCGGCGAAACGCTGACCGGCATCGCAAACAGCTACGGCACGACGACTGCGGCGCTGCGTGATCTCAATAAACTGAAAAAAGACGGTGTCTGGGTCGGCCAGCGATTGAAAGTGCCAGCGGGCACCCGCACATCTTCTGGTACAACGGCAAAAGCGTCGAAGAAATCGTCGAAACATACGGTTAAACGCGGTGATACGTTGTCGGCAATCGCGAGTAAATATGGTGTCAGTATGAATGACATCAAAACCGCAAATCACATGAAGTCTGGCGAGGTACAGCTCGGCCAAACCTTAACTATTCCACAGTCATAGGCGGTTCATCACCGTCAGCCACAGGAGCCGCTATGCCGATCAAGGTACTGCCGCCGCAACTTGCTAACCAGATAGCTGCGGGCGAAGTTGTCGAAAGGCCGGCTTCCGTGGTGAAAGAGCTGGTGGAAAACAGCCTTGATGCCGGCGCAACGCGAATCGATATTGATATTGATCGCGGCGGTGCCAAGCTTATCCGCATTCGCGATAACGGCTGTGGTATTGGCAAAGACGAACTGGCGCTGGCGCTGGCGCGTCATGCGACCAGTAAAATTACCTGTCTTGACGATCTCGAAGCTATCCTGAGTCTGGGATTCCGCGGCGAAGCGCTGGCGAGTATCAGCTCGGTTTCGCGTCTTATCCTGACATCACGAACGGCTGAGCAAAATGAAGCCTGGCAGGCCTACGCCGAAGGGCGCGACATGGCGGTCACAGTCAAACCCGCAGCGCATCCGCAGGGCTCGACCATCGAAGTGCTGGATTTGTTCTACAACACGCCCGCCCGCCGTAAGTTCATGCGCACCGAGAAAACCGAATTTACCCATATTGATGAAGTTGTCCGCCGGATTGCGCTGGCGCGCTTTGACGTGTCCGTCAATCTCAGCCACAACGGCAAGCTTATTCGCCAGTATCGCGCGGTCAAAGACCCTTCGCAGTTCTCCCGACGTCTGGCAAGCATTTGCAGCCCGACATTTGTCGAGCACGCGCTGGAAGTGGAATGGAGTCACGGTGACCTGGCGATCCGTGGCTGGGTGGCGGATCCGGCGGGTTCGCGTAACCTGACCGACATGCAATATTGTTATGTGAATAATCGTATGATGAAGGATCGCCTGATAAATCACGCGATCCGTCAGGCCTATCAGGATCAGCTGAAAGACGATCAGCAACCTGCGTATGTGCTTTATCTGGATGTCGATCCGCATCAGGTGGATGTGAATGTGCATCCGGCCAAACACGAAGTGCGTTTCCATCAGTCGCGGCTGGTACACGATTTTATTTATCAGGCGGTAATGTCCGTATTGCAGCAGGCGGGCGCGCCGGTTCTGGATGAGCCACAGCTACAGGAAGATACACCGCGCTGGCAGCAGGAAAACCGTCAGGCCGCAGGCGGGAATCATTTCTCGCAACCGGCAGAACGTAAATCATCACCACCGCGTGAAAATGTGTTTCCTGAAACAGCACGTGCCAGTCAGCCCCGGGAGCCGGCTTTTCGCAGCAATGAACCGGCTTACAATCCTTCTGAAAGCAAGGCTTACGGCCGTTTATTGCAGCCTGCGCCGGAGTCATTCATCTTACAGGAACCGGCTCCTGTCGTGGCACAGCCCGCTAAGTCTGCCGCTTCTGCGGCCCGTACACTGGCTGAACCGGCACTGGAATCACACAGCCAGAGTTTCGGACGTGTGCTGACGGTGTGTTCGGCGGAATATGCGTTACTTGAGCGCGGCAAACAACTGGTGCTGCTGTCGTTGCCGGTGGCAGATCGCTGGCTGAAATGGGCGCAGCTGACACCGCCGGAAGAAGGGTTACGTCCGCAGCCGCTTTTGATTCCGCTTAAACTGAACGTCAGTAAAGAAGAGGCCGCTGTCATGGCGCGGCATCAGACGTTATTGCAGCATTTTGGTTTAGAAATGCTCAATGAGTCGCATCGTGTGACGGTTCGCGCGGTACCTTTACCATTACGCCAACAAAATTTACAAAAGTTGATACCTGATCTGTTAGGTTACCTTGCTGTTCAGCAGGAGGTGACTTCTGATGCGGTAGCCATGTGGTTTGCCCGCCACTGTGGCTGCGAGCACGAGGTCTGGACGATTTCACAAGCCATACAATTACTCACGGATGTTGAGCGTCTTTGCCCGCAGTTGGTGAAATCGCCTCCGTCCGGACTTCTGCAACCTCTTGATTTACAGCCCGCGCTGGCGGCTTTTAAGCATGACTGACTCTGAAAACAACGCGTTTCCCCCGGCAATCTTTATCATGGGGCCGACCGCATCCGGTAAAACGGCACTGGCGATGTCGCTGATGAACCATCTTCCCGTTGAGTTAGTCAGCGTGGACTCGGCTTTAATCTATCGTGGGATGGACATCGGCACAGCGAAACCGACGGCGGAAGAGCTGGCGCAGGCGCCGCACCGTCTGATCGACATTCTGGATCCGGCCGAGGCTTATTCCGCGGCAGACTTTCGTCGCGACGCATTACGCGAAATGGCTGAAATAACCTCACGCAATAAGATCCCGTTATTGGTAGGTGGGACTATGCTTTATTTCAAGGCATTGCTTGAAGGACTTTCCCCGTTGCCCCCTGCTAATCCTGACGTTCGTGAACGTATCGAAAAGCAGGCGGCGGAGCAGGGTTGGGAAGCACTTCATGACCAATTGCGCGAGATAGACCCGGTGGCGGCAATGCGAATTCATCCGAATGATCCGCAGAGACTGTCCAGAGCACTGGAAGTTTTTTTTATTTCGGGTAAAACTTTAACGGAACTGACTAAAATTTCGGGTGAAACATTGCCCTATCGTGTTCATCAGTTTGCGATTGCCCCGACCCGTCGTGAATTATTACATACGCGGATCGAGGAACGTTTTAGTCAGATGTTGTCCAATGGTTTTGAAGACGAAGTCAGAACGCTGATAGCTCGGGGCGATTTGCATACCGATTTGCCTTCTATTCGCTGTGTAGGCTATCGCCAGATGTGGTCATATTTGTCTGGTGAATTCGATTACGATGAAATGGTTTATCGTGGTGTTTGCGCGACACGACAGCTGGCCAAACGTCAGATGACCTGGTTGCGAGGTTGGGAGGGTGTCGAATGGCTCGATTCTGAGAAGCCAGAAGAGGCCTTAAACCGTGTAATTCAGGTTGTTAGTGCATAGGTTGGGTGATTGTGTACAATTGATGAGTACTCAGCGCGCAAATTTTTTATGTGATTTATTTTCGAGCCGATAGGCTCAAAGTTACAAACAACAAACTAATAAGGAAAAGATAGAATGGCTAAGGGGCAATCTTTGCAAGATCCGTTCCTGAACGCATTGCGTCGTGAACGTGTTCCGGTTTCTATTTACTTGGTGAATGGTATTAAGCTGCAAGGCCAGATTGAGTCTTTTGACCAGTTTGTCATTCTGTTAAAAAATACGGTAAGCCAGATGGTGTATAAACACGCTATCTCCACCGTAGTGCCTTCCCGCCCGGTGTCACACCATAGCAATAATCCAGGTTCGGGCAGCACCAACAATTATCACCAAGGTAGTACTCCGTCTGCGCAACAGCCGCAGCAGGAAAACGATGACGCTGAATAAAGCGCAGCGTTGGTCAACCACGAAGGGGTTCATAAGTATTCCGATTATGCTTATGCACCCCCGGCTGGCGAATATTTCCCAAATGAGAGGTCGCAAGCTTGTTTGACCGTTATGAAGCCGGTGAGCAGGCCGTACTGGTTCATATCTATTTCTCGCAAGACAAAGACACGGAAGACCTGAGCGAATTTGAATCGCTGGTTTCTTCTGCAGGTGTAGAGGCGTTGCAAGTCGTCACCGGGAGCCGTAAGGCACCGCACCCAAAATACTTTGTCGGTGAAGGAAAGGCCCAAGAAATCGCAGATGCCGTCAAAGCAACGGGCGCCTCTGTCATCCTGTTTGATCACGCCTTGTCTCCCGGCCAGGAAAGAAACCTGGAAGCCTTATGCGAATGTCGCGTTGTCGACCGCACCGGATTGATATTAGATATTTTTGCCCAGCGGGCCCGAACACACGAAGGTAAGTTACAAGTAGAACTGGCGCAATTACGCCACATTGCTACCCGACTGGTTCGTGGCTGGACGCACCTTGAACGACAGGGCGGCGGTATTGGCGCACGTGGTCCGGGTGAAACACAGCTCGAAACTGACCGCCGTTTACTGCGAGACAGAATCACTTTAATCCTCAGCCGTCTTGAAAAAGTGGCTAAGCAGCGTGAACAAGGTCGCCGTTCACGCGTTCGTGCGGATATTCCGACGGTGTCTTTGGTTGGATATACCAACGCCGGGAAATCCACACTTTTTAACCGTATTACTCAGGCCGATGTTTATGTGGCCAATCAGTTGTTTGCTACGCTTGATCCTACGCTGCGCCGTATTATGGTCGCAGATGTCGGGGAAACAGTTTTGGCGGACACCGTAGGGTTTATTCGTCACCTGCCCCATGATTTGGTTGCGGCCTTTAAAGCAACGTTGCAGGAAACCCGACAGGCATCTCTGTTATTACATGTTATTGATGCAGCGGACATCCGTGTTCAGGAAAATATTGACGCGGTGAATACGGTGCTGGCAGAGATCGAAGCAGATGAAATTCCTGCGCTGTTAGTGATGAACAAAATAGATATGTTGGATGATTTTGTCCCGCGTATCGACCGCAACGAGGAGAATTTGCCTGTCAGAGTCTGGCTTTCAGCCGTGACAGGTGAAGGCATTCCGTTGCTATTTCAGGCATTAACGGAGCGACTCTCCGGCGAAATCGCGCAGCATGAATTGTGCTTGCCGCCGGAAGCAGGCCGCCTTCGTAGCCGTTTTTACCAGCTTCAGGCAATTGAAAAAGAATGGATTGAAGAGGATGGCAGTATTGGTCTGATGGTGCGAATGCCCATCGTTGACTGGCGCCGCCTCTGCAAACAAGAGCAGGAACTGGAAAGCTATGTCCGCAACCAGAGCCTGTCTGATTTGGCCTGAAGAACACCAATCATAGAATAATGGAGCTATAACATGGCGTGGAATCAGCCCGGTAATAACGGACAGGACCGCGACCCCTGGGGCAGCAGCAATAATAATAGCGGCAACTCTGGTGGAAATTCTGGTGGAAATAATGACAACAAAGGCGGCCGCAATCAGGGGCCACCTGATCTGGATGATATCTTCCGTAAACTCAGCAAAAAGCTGGGCGGTTTCGGTGGAAAAGGTTCAGGCAACAATAACAACAGCAATAACAACGGTGCGCCAACCGGTTCCGGTCATGGAATGAGTGGCACCCGGATTGCCGGCATCGCGGTCGCTGCGGTGGTGGTTATCTGGGCTGCGACAGGTTTCTATACCATTAAAGAAGCCGAACGTGGCGTTGTGACCCGTTTTGGTAAGTTCAGCCATCTGGTTGAGCCGGGCCTGAACTGGAAACCGACCTTCATCGACCAGGTACGCGCAGTGAACGTAGAATCGGTACGTGAACTTGCTGCGTCTGGCGTGATGCTGACCTCTGACGAAAACGTGGTACGCGTTGAAATGAACGTGCAGTACCGCGTGACGGATCCTGAAGCTTATCTGTTCAGCGTCGCCAATCCTGACGACAGCCTGAGCCAGGCAACGGACAGCGCATTACGTGGCGTTATCGGCAAATACACGATGGATAAAATCCTGACTGAAGGCCGTACCACGGTGCGTAGCGATACCCAACGTGTACTGGAAGAAACCATTCGTCCGTACAAAATGGGTATCACTATTCAGGACGTCAACTTCCAGACCGCGCGTCCGCCGGAAGAAGTGAAAGCTTCCTTCGATAACGCGATCGCTGCCCGTGAAAGAGAGCAACAGTCTATTCGTGAAGCAGAAGCTTATGCGAACCAGATCCAGCCTCTGGCAAACGGTGAAGCGCAGCGCTTACTGGAAGACGCAAAAGCCTATAAAGATCGTACTGTTCTGGAAGCACAGGGTGAGGTTGCCCGTTTCTCCAAACTGTTACCTGAATATAAAGCCGCGCCGGAAATTACCCGTGAGCGTCTTTATATCGAGACCATGGAAAAAGTCCTCAGTCACACCCGTAAAGTTCTGGTGAGTGACAAAGGGAATAACCTGATGGTATTACCGCTGGATCAGATGCTGCGTGGCGGCAATGCAGCAGCCAATGACACCAGCAAAAATGATGAATCAGGTTTGTTGCCTTCCGTTCCGGGTTTAACCAGCAGTAATGGCAAAAGCAGTGCCGGTACCAGCAGTTCCCGTTCGTCTGGCAGTGTCATGGACCAGCGCCGTGCAAACGCACAGCGTGACGATACACTTCGCGTAGGGAGAGAATAACAATGCGTAAGTCATTTTTACTTATCGTCGTTGTGGTGCTGGTGGCGCTTTATGCCTCACTGTTTGTCGTTCAGGAAGGTCAGCGCGGGATCGTGCTGCGCTTCGGTAAAGTCCTGCGTGACAGCGATAATAAACCGCTGGTCTATGCGCCGGGCCTGCATTTTAAAGTTCCCTTTGTGGAATCCATTAAAATGCTCGATGCGCGTATTCAGACCATGGACAACCAGGCTGACCGCTTCGTGACCAGCGAGAAGAAAGACTTAATCGTCGATTCTTACCTGAAATGGCGTATCAGTGATTTCAGCCGCTACTACCTGGCAACGGGCGGTGGTGATGTGTCTCAGGCAGAAATTCTGCTGAAACGTAAATTCAGTGACCGTCTGCGTTCTGAAATTGGTCGTCTTGATGTGAAAGACATCGTGACCGATTCCCGTGGCCGTTTGACGCTGGACGTGCGTGATGCGCTGAACACCGGTAGCGTAGGTGATGAACCTGAAGCGACCACTGAAGCTGATGATGCGATTGCCTCTGCGGCCAAACGTGTTGAACAGGAAACCAAAGGCAAACAGCCTGCGGTCAACCCGAACAGCATGGCAGCACTGGGTATTGAAGTGGTGGACGTACGTCTGAAACAAATCAACTTGCCGGAAGAAGTGTCCAGCGCGATTTACGATCGTATGCGCGCTGAGCGTAATGCGGTGGCATTGCGTCACATTTCTCAGGGTAAAGAAGAGGCGACTAAGATTCAGGCAGCGGCGGATTACGAAAGAACCCGTACTGTGGCTGAAGCAGAACGTACAGCCCGTATCACCCGCGGTGAAGGTGATGCCGAAGCGGCGAAACTGTTTGCTGATGCATTCAGCCAGGATCCTGACTTCTACGCATTCATCCGTAGCCTGCGTGCTTACGAGGCTAGCTTCAAGAGCGGTAACGACGTCATGGTGTTGAGCCCTGACAGCGATTTCTTCCGCTTCATGAAGTCTCCTGATCAAAAGAACAAATAATTGCTGATGCAATTTCCAAAAGGCCCTTGACGGGCCTTTTGTCTTTTCTGAAACCGATATAATTTTCCGCAAAGGAAGCACTGAGACACTCAACATGAATTCGACAATTTGGCTGGCGCTGGCGTTAGTTTTGGTTCTTGAAGGTTTGGGGCCGATGCTTTATCCAAAAACATGGAGAAAAATGATCCTCTCACTGGCGAATCTTCCGGACCACGTTTTACGGCGTTTTGGCGGGGGACTTGTGGTGGCAGGCTTCGTTATTTACTACATGTTGCGTAGTCGTCTGGGTGGCTGAGCTTTTGTTACAACCCAGGTGTCACGTCTTGCTGCGACGCGTAGCACGCAATTAAAATTTTTCCCGCAAACGTGTGCTAAAAGTGCTGGAAAGCACAGAATGAGATGTTAGAATCCTTTTTTAAGCAACCTGGTGATTCTTGAGATGGGTAAGAACGTCGTCGTACTCGGCACTCAATGGGGTGATGAAGGGAAAGGCAAGGTCGTAGACCTGCTTACTGAACGGGCTAAATATGTTGTGCGCTATCAGGGCGGTCACAACGCCGGTCACACTCTGGTTATCAACGGTGAAAAAACCGTTCTTCATTTAATTCCTTCTGGCATTCTGCGTGAAAACGTGACCAGCATCATCGGCAACGGTGTTGTTCTGGCGCCTGACGCGTTGATGAAAGAAATGGGCGAACTTGAAGCTCGTGGCATCCCTGTACGCGAACGTCTGTTACTGTCTGAAGCTTGCCCGCTGATCCTGCCTTACCATGTCGCGCTCGACATGGCGCGTGAAAAAGCGCGTGGGGATAAAGCGATCGGCACTACCGGTCGTGGTATCGGCCCGGCTTATGAAGATAAAGTTGCCCGTCGCGGTCTGCGCGTAGGCGATCTCTTCAACAAAGAAACTTTCGCTATCAAGCTGAAAGAAATCATCGATTACCATAACTTCCAGCTGGTTAACTACTACAAAGTAGAAGCGGTTGATTTCCAGAAAACGTTGGATGATGTCATGGCTATCGCCGACATCCTGACGGCTATGGTTGTTGACGTGTCTGAGCTGCTGGATGGCGCGCGCAAGCGTGGCGACCTGATCATGTTCGAAGGCGCGCAAGGCACGCTTCTGGATATTGACCACGGGACTTATCCGTACGTGACCTCTTCCAACACCACCGCTGGCGGCGTCGCTACCGGTTCAGGTATTGGTCCGCGTTATGTTGATTATGTTCTGGGTATCGTCAAAGCCTACTCCACCCGCGTGGGTGCAGGTCCGTTCCCGACTGAACTGTTCGACGAAACTGGCGAGTTCCTGCGTAAGCAAGGTAACGAGTTTGGCGCGACCACTGGCCGTAGCCGTCGTTGTGGCTGGCTGGACATCGTGGCCGTGCGTCGTTCTGTGCAGATCAACTCCCTGTCTGGTTTCTGTCTGACCAAACTGGACGTGCTGGACGGTCTGAAAGAAGTGAAGCTGTGTGTCGGTTACCGTATGCCTGATGGGCGCGAAATGACCACCACTCCGCTGGCTGCTGAAGGCTGGGAAGGTATCGAGCCAATTTACGAAATCATGCCTGGCTGGACCGAAACCACCTTCGGCGTGAAAGAAGTAGAAAACCTGCCACAGGCAGCGTTGAACTACATCAAGCGTATTGAAGAGCTGACAGAAGTGCCGGTTGATATTATCTCTACTGGCCCGGATCGTAGCGAAACCATGATCCTGCGCGACCCGTTTGACGCATAACAGCCTGAGCTGATTGCATAAAAACGTCATAACCGGGCAAAACTGCCCGGTTTATTTTTTTGTGAATCCCTTCTCTTGTGTACTTTCCATAAACCATCCACTATCTAAATGATTAGCTGCAAAGTTCGCGGCTGGTTTATCATCAAAGTGTCATAATAAACAATCATCTTCACCCTGTTGGCATGGCTGACGTGGAAAGACCGGGTAAATAGCTACCCAGAGGTATGTGTGCAGTTAACGAGTTTTACTGATTATGGTTTGAGAGCGTTGATTTATATGGCTTCGTTGCCGGATGATCAGATGACCAATATTTCGCAGGTCACCGAGGTTTACGGTGTATCGCGCAACCACATGGTGAAAATCATTAATCAGTTGAGCCGTGCTGGCCTGGTGACTGCCGTTCGCGGAAAGAACGGAGGGATCAAACTGGGCAAGCCCGCAGAGACCATTCGCATTGGCGACGTGGTGCGCGAACTGGAACCTCTTTCGCTGGTCAATTGCGCCAGCGACTTTTGTCATATCACGCCTGCATGCCGGCTAAAACAAGTCCTGCACACTGCTGTAGAACATTTTCTTGATGAGCTGAATCAGTACACTCTGGCCGATATGGTCAAAGATAACTCAACGCTCTACAAATTATTGCTTGTTGAATGAAAGACTTTCAACAAACTGCTGATGACAACGGAGGAACCGCTATGTCACAAGATCCATTCCTGGAACGAGAAGCAGAAAAATACGAATCACCTATTCCCAGCCGTGAATTCATTCTGGAACATCTCGCGAAACGTGAAACCCCAGCCAGCCGGGAAGAAATCGGTAACGAACTGAATCTGTCCGGAGAAGAAGCGCTGGAAGCCCTGCGCCGTCGTCTGCGCGCGATGGAACGTGATGGCCAGTTAGTCTTCACCCGCCGCCAGTGCTACGCGCTGCCGGAGCGTCTGGACTTACTGAAAGGCACGGTTATCGGCCATCGCGATGGTTACGGATTCCTGCGCCTTGAAGGCGTGAAGAAAGACGATGTGTATCTTTCTGCTGAACAAATGAAAATGTGCATCCACGGCGACGTGGTTCTGGCACAGCCGGTCGGCACCGACCGTAAAGGCCGCCGTGAAGCGCGCATTGTGCGTGTTCTGGTGCCGAAAACCAGCCAGATTGTTGGCCGTTACTTTACTGATGCCGGTGCCGGTTTTGTGGTGCCTGACGACAGTCGTCTGAGCTTTGACATCCTGATCCCGGCCGACGCCATTAACGGTGCGCGCATGGGCTATATGGTTGTTGTTGAACTGACTCAGCGTCCGACCCGCCGGACCAAAGCGGTGGGTAAAATCGTTGAAGTCCTCGGCGATAAAATGGGTACCAGCATGGCGGTGGATATCGCGCTGCGCACCCATGAAATTCCGCACGTCTGGCCGCCACAGGTTCTGAAACAGGTCGAAGATCTGAGCGAACAGGTGCCGGAAGAAGCGAAAAAAGGCCGTGTCGATTTACGCAGCCTGCCGCTGGTTACCATTGACGGTGAAGACGCGCGTGACTTCGATGACGCCGTGTACTGCGAGAAAAAACGCGGCGGTGGCTGGCGCCTGTGGGTCGCCATCGCCGACGTGAGCTATTACGTCCGTCACGGCACCGCGCTGGACGACGAAGCACGCAGCCGCGCGACGTCCGTTTACTTCCCGTCGCAGGTTGTCCCGATGCTGCCGGAAGTGCTGTCTAATGGACTGTGTTCCCTGAACCCGCAGGTAGACCGCCTGTGTATGGTCTGTGAGATGACTATCTCCGCGCAGGGCAAACTGACCAGCTCTAAATTCTACGAAGCGGTGATGAGCTCCCACGCACGTCTGACGTACAACAAAGTCTGGCGCATCATCGAAGGCGATCCGGAACTGCGCGAGCAGTATTCGCCGCTGGTTAAGCATTTGCTTGAACTGCACACCATGTACAAAGTGCTGGATCAGGCGCGTGCAGAACGTGGCGGTATCGCATTCGAAACCGAAGAAGCGAAATTCATCTTCAATGCCGAGCGCCGTATCGAACGTGTCGAACCGACCGTGCGTAACGACGCCCACAAACTGATTGAAGAATGCATGATCCTGGCGAACATTGCTGCGGCGCGTTTTGTTGAAAAACATAATGAACCGGCGCTGTTCCGTGTGCATGACCGTCCAAGTGATGACCATATTTCTGCGCTGAAAAGCGTGCTGGGCGAACTGGGTCTGGTGATGGGCGGTGGTATGAAACCTGAGCCGAAAGATTACGCTCAGATCATGGATGAACTGGCCGATCGTCCTGACCGCGAAATGCTGCAAACTATGCTGCTGCGTTCGATGAAACAGGCGATTTACGATCCGGAAAACCGTGGCCACTTTGGTCTGGCATTACAATCTTACGGACACTTCACTTCACCAATCCGTCGTTATCCGGATCTGGCGCTGCACCGTGCGATCAAGTACCTGCTGGCGAAAGAGCACGGCACGCTGAAAGATCGCTGGACGCCAACCGGCGGCTGGCACAGTGATTACGAAGACATGTTGCAGTTAGGCGAGCATTGTTCAATGGCAGAACGCCGTGCGGACGAAGCTACCCGTAACGTGGCGGACTGGCTGAAATGTGACTTTATGCAGGATCACGTGGGTGAAGTCTTCACCGGCATCATCGCCAGCGTGACCGGCTTCGGCTTCTTCGTGCGCCTCAACGATCTGTTCATCGACGGACTGGTGCATGTGTCCTCGCTCGACAACGATTACTACCGTTACGATAACATCGGCCAGCGTCTGGTCGGCGAGTCTTCCGGTGCCGTTTACCGCCTCGGCGATACCGTCGAAATCCGTGTTGAAGCCGTGCATATGGACGAGCGTAAAATCGATTTCGCGCTGGTTTCCAGCACCCGCAAAGCGCGTGGTGAAGGCAAAACCGCACGTGATCGCGCTAAAAAAGGCGGCGAGCGTTCTATGCGTTCCGCAGCACCGGCCAACGCCGGCCGTCGTCGCACCGGTAAGAAAAACGTGAACTTCGAGCCGGACAGCGCCTTCCGCAAAGATGACGCGAAACCCGCCAAGCCGAAGAAAGAGAAAGCGGTAAGCGCGGTCGGTAAAGACGGTAAGCCGAAGAAAGCTAAAAAGCCTTCTGATAAAACAGCAAAAATTGCTGCGGCCACCAGAGCCAAACGCGCGAAGAAAAAGTCAGCAGAAAGCTAAGTCAGACGGGCTGGTATTCTACCCGAAAGCATTCAGGTTGCAGAAAGGCGGCAAACGAAGGAATCCCGATGAGCTTACTCAGTTAAGTGATTCGGGTGACTGAGTGCCGCCAACGCATCTGCAGCATGAATGACGAAGGGTATGATAGAATCGCCCGCAATCCCTGTTAACTTGCTGTCCGCAAGTCTATTTTAAAGAGCATCATGAGCGAAATTATCTACGGTATCCATTCCGTTAAAGCCTTACTCGATAACGATCCGCAACGCTTTCTGGAAGTCTTCATCCTGAAAGGTCGCGACGATAAACGCCTGAAACCGCTGATCGACGAGCTGGAAGCCAGCGGTATTGTGATCCAGGTGGCGAGCCGTCAGTGGCTGGATGATAAATCCGAAGGCGCTGTGCATCAGGGCATTATTGCGCGCGTGCGTGAAGGTCGTCAGTATCAGGAAAACGACCTGCCTGCATTACTGGAAAGCCTCGATTGTCCGTTCCTGCTGGTTCTGGACGGCGTCACCGATCCGCATAACCTGGGCGCTTGTCTGCGTACTGCGGATGCAGCCGGTGTTCACGCGGTGATCGTCCCGCGCGACCGTTCTGCCAAACTGAATGCGACCGCCAAAAAAGTCGCCAGCGGCGCAGCTGAAAACGTGCCGTTGATCAACGTGACCAATCTGGCGCGTACTTTGCGCGTGTTGCAGGAACACAATGTCTGGATCGTCGGTACCGCCGGTGAAGCCGATCACGATCTGTTCCAGAGCAAAATGACCGGCCCGATGGCGCTGGTGATGGGCGCAGAGGGCGAAGGTATGCGCCGTCTGACCCGCGAACATTGCGACGAGCTGATCAGTATCCCGATGGCGGGCAGCGTGTCTTCCCTGAACGTTTCTGTCGCGACCGGCGTTTGCCTGTTCGAAGCGGTACGCCAGCGTGGTCTGAAGAAAAGCTGATTTCTGCTTTCTCAGCTGTTGATTAAACGGGAGCCTCAGGGCTCCCGTTTGCATTTCTGCCTTTGTGATCCGCCCGTCTGTTAATTCCCCGATTTTTACCATACTTAGGCCATATCCTTTTAACAGGGAGCAGGCGATGAACTGGGAAACACATCGGGTTTTTAATCAACCCAAACCACTGAGTAACAGTAACTTATTCCTTTCCGATACTCCGCTGCGCGAAGCGGTTTCCCGTCAGCAGGCGGGATGGGATGCTGATGTGCTGGCGTCGCTCGGGCAGCAGTTAGGCTCTGCGGAATCGCTGGAGCTGGGCAGGCTGGCGAATACCAATCCACCGGAGCTTTTACGTTATGACTCCTGCGGTGAGCGTCTGGACGACGTTCGTTTTCATCCCGCCTGGCATCTGCTGATGCAGGGGCTGATCGCCAACCGTGTGCATAATTTGCCGTGGCAGGAAGATGCGCGTATCGGTTCGGCAGTAGCCCGTGCAGCGCGATTTATTCTTCACGGTCAGGTTGAAGCGGGAACGTTATGCCCGGTGACCATGACATTCGGCGCGATCCCGTTGCTGCAAAAAACGCTGCCGCCGGAATTCAGCGGCTGGCTGAAACCGCTGTTATCCGATCGTTATGATCCGCATCTGCAATCCGGCGACCAGAAGAAAGGCGTGCTGATCGGCATGGGCATGACCGAGAAGCAGGGTGGCTCTGATGTCCTCAGCAACACCACGCGGGCGATGGCGCTCGAGGGGCGCGGCAGTGGAAAGCCTTATCATCTGCTCGGCCATAAATGGTTTTTCTCTGTGCCGCAAAGCGACGCGCATCTGGTACTGGCGCAGACTGATGGCGGACTTTCCTGTTTCTTTATGCCGAGAGTTTTGCCAGACGGAACACGCAATGCGATCCGCATTGAGCGGCTGAAAGACAAACTGGGTAACCGTTCGAACGCCAGCAGCGAAGTGGAGTTTCAGAATGCCACCGGCTGGCTGCTGGGCGAAGAGGGCGAGGGCATCCGCCATATCCTGAAAATGGGCGGTCATACGCGCTTTGACTGCGCGCTGGGCAGCCACGCCATGATGCGCCGGGCGTTGTCGGTAGCGCTTTACCACGCCTTCCAGCGGCAGGTTTTTGGTAAACCTCTTATCGAACAACCGCTGATGCGTCAGACGCTGAGCCGGATGGCGCTGTTGCTGGAAGGGCAGACGATGTTGCTGATGCGTCTGGCTGCGGCGTCTGGCGCGCACGATAATCCGGCAGAACAGCTGCTGTGCCGGTTGCTGACACCTGCCGCCAAATTTGAAGTGTGCCGTCAGGGAATGCCGTTTGTGGCTGAGGCGATGGAAGTGCTGGGCGGGATTGGATATTGCGAAGACAGCGAGTTGCCGCGTTTGTATCGTGAAATGCCGGTCAACAGCATCTGGGAAGGCTCGGGGAATGTGATGTGTCTGGATGTGCTGCGCACGTTCAAAAAACTGCCCGCCAGCGGAGAAATGCTGCAACAGGTCTTGTATCAGGCTCGCGGCCAAAACCGTATATTTGACCGCGCCTCCCGTCAGTTTTTACAACGTCTGCGTACAGCGGAAGAAACGCACGGGCGCTGGCTGACCGGTCAGCTGTTCAACCTGATGACGGCAACGCAGATGCTGGAATTTGCTTCGCCACCGGTGGCGGACGCCTGGTGCAGAATGGTGCTCGATCCGCGCGGCGAAACGCAGTTGCCGGAACGTTTGTGCCAGCTGTTGCTTAACCGCGCGATCGGCGCTGAATAATCAACGGTAGAGTGTGGCCTGTGAATACCAGCGGCCGGGAATAATGGTTTCGCTGTTAAACATGATCACGTAGTAATGCGCACCCGCAGCATCGGCGCGGCGCTGAACTTCTGCTTCTGCATCCATCGGGCTGCCAATCACATCGACCGTGATGCTGCCAATTTTGGTGAGTGTGGACGTCTGCGCACGGGTTATTTCCTGCGCTTTGGCTGTCACGGCGGGCGGAGGAACCGGCGTGGTGTGCATCAGGCTACTGCAACCGCTTAACGCAACGAGTAACAGCAAAGCAGCGGAGATTCGGAGGGATTTCATCGTGATATCCGGTAAAAGGGCGATACCCTGAAGTGTAGCCCTTTCACCGGTCTGCTGGCGAGTCCGCGCGGTGTTTATTGCCGCGCAATTCACGGCTTAACGTTCTGAAATTTTAAAGACGCTGACCAGTTTTGAGAGATGTCGCCCTTGTTCGCTGAGCGCCGCGGCAGTCTGCTGTGAGTTTTCGACCAGAGTGGCGTTTTCCTGCGTTGCTTTGCCAATCTGCATAATGGCGATATTCACCTGCGAAATACCGGAAGATTGTTCGTGCGACGCCACATCGATATCGCTCATCAGCACTTTCACCTGACGGATCCCCTGCAATATATTGCTCATATTCGCCTGCGTTTTAGCAGCACTCTGATGCCCGTCTTCGACCTTGCTCAGGGAATCGGCGACCAGATTTTCAATCTCTTTAACCGCATTAGAACTGCGCTGCGCCAGTGCCCGGACTTCCGAGGCGACCACCGCAAAGCCACGACCATGTTCACCGGCTCTGGCGGCTTCTACGGCGGCGTTCAGCGCCAGAATATTGGTCTGGAAGGCGATGCCTTCGATAACTGTGGTGATATCCGCGATGCGCGTTGAGGCGTGCTTAATGGCCTCCATGCTTTCAACCGACTGATTCACCGCATCAGCGCCAACGGTGGCGGCTTTGTCGGTCTGCTGCACCAGCTGCGTCGCCTGCGTGGCGTTATCCGCCGTATTCTGCACAGTAGCGGTGATCTGCTCCATGCTGGCGGACGTTTCTTCCAGGCTGCTGGCCTGCGTGCCGATCTGCTGATTGATCTGCTCGCTGTCGTGCGCCAGTCCTTGCGTGTTGAGCATGATTTCAGACGAAACCTGCCGTACCTCGCCGACAATTTTTTCCAGCCCGTGACCAATACCGTCTATCGCATGCATCAGCGCACCAATTTCATCCACGCGCTGCGTTTGTGCCCGTGCGCGCAGGTCGCCACTGGCATATTGCTGCGCGATACTCACGACGTCGCTGAGCGGCCGGCTGACCAGCTTGCGCGTCAGCCAGATAAACAGCGCGGCGAAACAGGCCAGCGCCAGCAGGCTTATCAGCAGGAAGTGATTACGCGTACTGTTCACCTGCTCCATCAGGCTGTCTTTATCCGTGCTGCCGACTACGACCCAGTGCCACGCGGGAACATTCGCGTAGACCATAAATTGCTGGTGATGAGTGGCCGTGTCAGTGTACTCGCGCTGGCCTTTCGGCTGCGCCATCACCTGTTGCAGTTCGCCTTCAGGCCACGCTGGCGTTTTTCCTTCATCAGTGGAATGCACCAGATATTTACCGAGATCTTTACCGGGTGCGCTGTTGAGCACAAAGAAATAGCCTTTCTCGCCAATGCGTTTGGAGAGGATTTTCTGACGCATGTCGGCATATTCCTGCGTGATATCCACACCCACGAACAAAATCCCAATGACGCTGCCCTGCGCATCGCGCACCGGCTGATATTTGGTGATGTATTTTTTGCCAAACAGCGTTGCCAGCCCGCTGAAAGATTGCCCTGCCATAATTTGCGCATAAGCGGAGCTGGTATTGTCGAGCAGGGTGCCGATAGCGCGGTTGCCGTCTTGTTTTTTCAGCGAAGTCGTCACGCGGATAAAGTCATCGCCGCGGCGTGCAAACACGGTGGAAATTGCGCCGGTGCGGGCCAGAAAGTCATCGGGAATTTTGCTGTCGAGATTCAGCGGCAACCCGCCGGCTTTAATGACCGGTGCCGATTGTTCACCGACCATTACCGGACTGGTGGTATCCAGCTCGAAATCTGACGGCAGGAAATGGCTGAACAAGCGTGTGTAGCTGTCCACTTCGGCATTCAGGCTGGCGTTGTACATTTCAATCATGTCCACCACACCGGTGACCTGCTCAGAAATGGCGTTGACGGCAAGTGTATTCACCTGCCTTCCGGCGGAGTGAGTCAGTGACAAAGTGAAAATAATAAATAACGAGCCGACCAGTAAAGAGGCGATGCTGGCCAGTTTTGCGCCAATGCTCCAGCGGCGAAAGGCGCGTTTTGATGACATTTTCATTAAATTTTTCCGTTAGCTTCTGATAGCGCACTAACGGCGAAAAACAGGAAAGGATTAATGATCAAATGTAACTGGTTATTTCAATAAAAATTGATATGAATCAACGAAATAATATTGAATCTATGAATTTGAATTAAGGCCAGTGGTCCTGAAAATCAGAATTAAACATAACGGGTTATAAATTATACGAAAAAGGGAGTGGTTGCCGGTTTGCAGACCCGTAGAATGTCAGAGCACAGTAACGCCATATATTTTTCTAAATGCGCAGGGGAATTCACGATGGTAGAGATGTACGAAGAAACTGTTGAGGGGATCCAGGTGATCCACGCAGTACCCGCCGGGCAGTATCAGCAACAGCTCCCGACGATTTTTTTCTATCACGGTTTTTTGTCATCCAAAGAAATTTATTCCTATTTCGGTTACACGCTGGCAAAAGCGGGTTTTCGCGTGATCTTGCCTGATGCCTTAATGCATGGTGCCCGCGCAGAAAAAGATGAGGCCAGAACCGTGGCGAATTTCTGGGGCATTTTGCAAAACAACATCGATGAGCTGGCAATACTGAAAGATGTGTTTGTCGGACGCGGTCTGGCAGATCCGCAGCGTTTAGGCGTCGGCGGTGTCTCGATGGGCGGAATGACCACCATGGCTGCGCTGGTGAAATTCCCGTGGGTGAAAGTGGCGGCGAACCTGATGGGCTCAGGTTATTTCGCCCGTCTATCGCACCATCTTTTCCCTGCTTACAACGCCGGGGACATCGTATCACGCGACGTGTTTGAGCGCGAAGTCGCCCCTTTACTCAGTCTGGATATCGGCGGAAAAGCGGCGTTAATCGCCGATGTTCCGTTATTTGTCTGGCATGGCGAAGAAGATGATGTCGTCCCCTTTGCTGAAAGCCAGCGGTTGCGGCAGGAACTGTCAGAAAGCGGCGCTGATGCGAATCTGACCTTTATTTCTGAAGCGGGCGCGAAGCATAAAGTCTCGGTTCATGCGCTGGCGGAAGCCACGGCATTCTTCGCGGCGAAGCTGTAGAGAAATTAATCTGCCTTTCTCCTTGAGTTTCCCACAGGCTGTACATATAATTGCGCGTCATTTTTTCGACCGCACACAAACACGTTCCTTGCTTCCATGGGCCGCGGTTGACCCTGACAGGAGGCTGAATAATCCGTAAGGAGCAATTCGATGCGTCATTACGAAATCGTTTTTATGGTTCACCCTGACCAAAGCGAACAGGTTCCGGGCATGATCGAGCGTTACAGTGCAGTAATCACTAACGCTGCTGGTCAGATTCACCGTCTGGAAGACTGGGGCCGCCGTCAACTGGCTTACCCGATCAACAAACTGCACAAAGCTCACTACGTTCTGCTGAACGTTGAAGCTCCGCAGGAAGCGATCGATGAGCTGGAAACTAACTTCCGCTTCAACGACGCCGTTATCCGTAGCATGGTTATGCGTACTAAACACGCGGTAACTGAAGCATCTCCAATGGTTAAAGCTAAAGACGAGCGCCGTGATCGCCGCGAAGATTTTGCTGAAGCTAACGATGATGCTGAAGCTGGGGATTCTGAAGAGTAATTGCCGTGACGGCGAATCGTCTGGTGTTGTCCGGCACAGTGTGCAAGACACCCATTCGTAAAGTCAGTCCTTCGGGCATTCCACACTGCCAGTTTGTGCTAGAACACAAATCCTCGCAGCAGGAAGCCGGATTTAACCGACAAGCATGGTGCAGAATGCCCGTGGTTGTCAGTGGACAAGCGTCACAAGCATTAACTCACAGTTTAACGGTCGGCACGCAACTCACTGTTACCGGATTCATTAGCTGCCATCAAGGGCGCAATGGACTGAATAAAGTGGTGTTACATGCCGAGCAGATTGATTTGATAGATACTGGAGACTAGCCTAATGGCACGTTATTTCCGTCGTCGCAAGTTCTGCCGTTTCACCGCGGAAGGCGTTGTAGAGATTGATTACAAAGACATCGCTACACTGAAAAACTACATTACCGAAAGCGGTAAAATTGTCCCGAGCCGTATTACCGGTACTCGTGCAAAATACCAGCGTCAGCTCGCTCGTTGCATCAAGCGCGCTCGCTACCTTTCATTGTTGCCATACACTGATCGTCATCAGTAATCGGCACTGTCTATTAACGACTTTGAGAGGATAAAGTAATGCAAGTTATTCTGCTTGATAAAGTAGCAAACCTGGGCAGCCTGGGTGATCAAGTTAACGTTAAAGCGGGCTACGCTCGTAACTTCCTGGTACCACAGGGCAAAGCTGTTCCTGCTACCAAGAAAAACGTTGAGTTCTTCGAAGCGCGTCGTGCAGAACTGGAAGCCAAACTGGCTGACGTTCTGAACGCTGCTGAAGCTCGCGCAACTAAAATCAACGAACTGGGTTCAGTAACCATCGCGTCTAAATCAGGCGACGAAGGCAAACTGTTCGGCTCTATCGGTACTCGCGATATCGCTGATGCAGTAACTGCTGCTGGCGTTGAAGTTGCTAAAAGCGAAGTTCGTTTGCCGAATGGCGTTCTGCGTACCACTGGTGAACACGAAGTTGAGTTCCAGGTACACAGCGACGTATTCGCTAAACTGAACGTAGTTGTGGTTGCTGAAGCGTAATAGCGCTGAAGTAAACCTGTGAAACGCCGGCCATGTGCCGGCGTTTTGCTTTTCTGCGTTTGGGAAAGCGGAAAGGAAAGGTATTGCCTGAAAATCGGGATCAGTTACTGCGCTGGAAACTACCGTCCGGCTGGCGGGTAAATGTCACCGTAACGTTTTGATCGGTTGTCACCTGCAAAGCAGTGACCACGCCCTGTGCATCACGTTGAATTTTCACTTCCTGCCCGGTCTTCAGGGTACTCAGCGGTTTTTCTGCGCCTTCAACCCTTGCCATCGAAAACACATCATTGACCGCCATATTGTTATCGCGGAATAACTGCGCCAGCGTCTGACCGGATTGCACCTGATAACTGCGCCATGCGCCGCTGTTGTCATTACTTTGCGGCGAAACAGGATCCGGCTGTGCCATCTGCGTGGTGCGACCCTGATCGTTACGCAAATCGGCCTGCATCGGGATACTGGTCGGTTGTTGCGGCTGCGCAGGGGCATAGGTATTTTCAGGCGTGTAAGGCCACAGCAGTGCCAGAAGGATCACCAGTACCGCAAGAATAATGCCGCGGCGATGCGCATAAGGCAGTGGCGACATCCACTGGAAATCGTCGCTCAGATGCCAGATTTTATTGAGCAGTGTTTTGCCCCGGCTGACCGCCGGCTTTTCAGTTTCAGCGGTGACGCCGTCCTGAATTTCGCTTTCACTTTCGCTCTTTTCTGACGTGTCTCGCAATGGCCTTTTCATAATGGCAATCCAGGATCTCAACATGGGTTGATAAATACGGATGGCTTTCCTTCTCCTGGGCGGGATTCTGCCCATGACGACCTCTCTTGTTAACTGTCGCAATTTCTACTGGCTGTTGCTGCCTAGTATAGCTGTTTAACTGCTTGATGCGGAAAGGGACAAAGCACAAATATCACCCAAACGATGTGCTAAATGGCGTCAAATGCGAAAAATTTCCCGAAAAGAGGAAGGAACTGCGCCTGCCGTCATGTTGCCTCACAGAGGATTTTACCCAAAAGCCTTGCGCTGCTATGCTGCGCCTTCGACATTTTTAAGAGCTAAGGAAATTTCATGACTACCCCTTCATTTGACAGCGTAGAAGCGCAGGCAAGTTACGGTATCGGCCTGCAGGTCGGTCAACAGTTGCAGGAATCAGGTTTGCAGGGCTTAGAGCCTGACGCACTGCTGGCAGGCTTACGCGACGCGCTGGAAGGGAATACGCCAGCCGTTCCTGTTGATGTGGTTCACCGCGCACTGCGTGAAGTCCACGAACGTGCTGATGCTGTCCGTCGTGAACGTCAGGAAGCTCTGGCTGTTCAGGGTCAGGAATTCCTGGCTGCAAATGCACAGCGCGAAGGCGTGAGCAGCACCGAGTCCGGTCTGCAATTCTCTGTTATCACTCAGGGCGAAGGCACCATCCCGGGCCGTCAGGACCGTGTACGCGTTCACTACACCGGTAAACTGATCGACGGCACCGTGTTCGACAGCTCCGTACAACGTGGCGAACCGGCTGAATTCCCGGTTAACGGCGTGATCGCAGGCTGGATCGAAGCACTGACCCTGATGCCAGTCGGTTCTAAATGGGAGTTGTACATCCCTCATAACCTGGCTTACGGCGAACGTGGTGCGGGTGCCTCCATCCCTCCATACAGCGCGCTTATCTTTGAAGTTGAGCTGCTGGAAATTCTGTAATTCTTTTCAGAATACAGAAACAAGAAAGGGCGCATATGCGCCCTTTTTTACGTCTGAATCTCAGATTATTTTTGTAAATCGACCTGATAAATTTCGAAACCGATGGCATCCGGACCTTTAGCCGTCATCGGATACTGGGCATGGGTTTTGATGAAGTTTGCCGCTTTATCGCCAGGCGATGTTTCGAAACGAATGTCCAGAGGCTGGGATGCTTTAATCGGTGCCAGCTTCCAGTTGTTATCAGCGGTTGGCGTGACTGCGCCCGCTTTTTTCGTTTCGGCACTGATATAGGCCGCGACCACGGAACGGTTTTCATCCGGTGAAGCAAAGGCGATGTGCTTATCGCCGGTGCCCGCGAATTTTCCACCGTACGCGCGGTAGTTATTCGTGGCGACCAGGAAGGTCGCTTTCAGGTCAATCGGCTTACCGTTGTAGGTCAGGTTTTTGATGCGTTCCGCGTCTTTATTAATCAGCGTACATTCACCGTCGAATTTCGCAGGCTGGCTGACATCAATCTGAAAATTCACGCCATCGATGACGTCGAAATTATAGGTACGGAAACCATCCCAGTTAATCAGTGACTGCGGTTTGGTGCTGTTGACGTCAATCTGATTAAACTGGCCGGCGGAGCATTCCAGCCAGTCTTTGACTTCCTGACCGGTGACTTTCATCACCACCAGCGTATTCGGATACAGATACAAATCGGCCGCATTACGGAAAGTCAGTTCGCCTTTTTCTACTTCCACAAAGCTGGCCGGATCGTTTTTACGACCGCCGACTTTAAACGGCGCTGCCGCAGAAAGCACAGGCAAATCGGCTAAATCCGGATCGCCCTGAATGAAATGCTCGGTATAGGCTTTTTGCGCGTTATTGACGATTTGCACCGTCGGATCATCCTGAACCAGCGCCAGATAGCTGTACATGTTGTCGTTAGATTTACCGATCGGCTTGCTGACAAACTCGCGAGTGGCGTCATGTGACGGCGCCAGAACTTTAACTAAGTCCTGATCTTCCACCGCCAGTGATTTCTTCTGCTCTTTGTCGTAAATCGGGCGCGCTTCGGCTTTGGCTGTCTCGACCTTCCAGTTACCACCGTCGTTACTGAGCACCATATCGACGACGCCCAGATGGTCGCCCCACATGCCCGGCATCACGGCAGGAACGCCATTCAGCGTACCTTGTTTTATGTCCGCGCCTTTGATACTGGTGAATTCCTCACTCGGGAAAACGGCGTGCGCATGGCCAAACATAATGGCGTCGATGCCTTTTACCTGGCTCAGGTAATAGACCGAGTTTTCCGCCATGGTTTTGTACGGATCGCCCGACAGGCCGGAGTGCGGAATGGCGACAATAATATCGGCGCCTTGTTTGCGCATTTCCGGTATCCACTTTTTAGCCGTCTCGGTGATATCCGCGACGGTCACTTTGCCCTGCAAATTGGCTTTGTCCCAGACCATGATTTGCGGCGGCACAAAACCGATATAGCCGATGCGCAGATTATGGGTTTTACCGTCGCGGTCTTTGACTGCGTTATCGGTGATCAGGAACGGCGTGAACAGCGGTTTCCCGGTTTTATCATCAATCACGTTGGCGTTCACGTAAGGGAATTTCGCCCCGGCCAGTGCTTTTTTCAGGTAATCCAGGCCATAGTTAAATTCGTGATTGCCCAGGTTACCGACCGCGTAATTCAGCGTATTCATCGCCAGATACACCGGATGAACGTCGCCCTGTTTCAGGCCTTTCGCCGCCATGTAATCGCCCAGCGGGCTGCCCTGAATGATGTCGCCGTTATCGACTAACACTGAGTTGGTGACTTCGTTACGCGCCGCGTGGATCAGGCTGGCGGTGCGAACCAGACCGAATTTATCGGTCGGTTTATCTTTGTAGTAGTCGAAGTCCATCATGTTGCTGTGAAGATCCGTGGTTTCCATGATGCGCAGATCCACCTGTGACGCCTGAACGGATGCCGCCGTCAGTGTCGCCAGCAGGGATAACGTCAGATGACGCTTATTCATTGCCTTGCCTCCAGAGAAAGGGATGATGCCCGGAAAAGAAAAACCGGATATGTATCTCAAAATTTGCTGAGAATGTAATCAGTTGTCATAAATAAATGTGAGATGTAACGGCTTTATGACGCGTTAACATGACGGGATGGCTATTCGCGGCAAAAAAAACTAGGCTTGAGGAATGAGAATCAAAGCACTGAGGTAAAAGATGTTAGAGCAAATTTGTCAGTTAGCGCGCGACGCAGGTGATGCGATCATGGCTGTATACGATGGCGAACAGCCGCTGGATGCGCGTCATAAACAGGATGACTCGCCGGTGACCGCCGCCGATATCGCAGCACACAATGTGATTAAAGCAGGTCTGAAAGCACTGGATCCACAAACGCCGATGCTGTCGGAAGAAGATCCGCAAAGCTGGAGCGAACGCCAAAACTGGACGCGCTACTGGCTGGTCGATCCGCTGGATGGCACCAAAGAATTCCTCAAGCGTAATGGTGAATTCACGGTAAATATCGCGCTGATCGAAGACGGTATTCCGGTGCTGGGTGTGGTGTACGTGCCGGTGACCAAAGTGATGTACAGCGCGGCAGAAGGCAAAGCCTGGAAGGAAGAGCAGGGCGCGCGTCAGCAGATTGAAGTGAAAGAAGCGCACCCGCCGCTGGTAGTGGTCAGCCGTTCGCATTTCAGCAATGACCCTGAATTGCAGGATTACCTCGCACAGCTTGGTGAGCATCAGACGGTAGCGATTGGTTCATCGCTGAAATTCTGTCTGGTCGCAGAAGGCGCGGCGCAACTTTATCCGCGCTTCGGGCCAACCAACATCTGGGATACCGGAGCAGGGCACGCGGTTGCGCTGGCGGCAGGCGCACAGGTGCATGACTGGAAAGGTCAGACGCTGACCTACACCCCGCGTGAATCCTTCCTCAATCCGGGCTTCCGCGTCTCTTTATTCTGATGTCATCCCCGGTTTTGCGACCGGGGATTTCGCGTTTTATTCTTTGACCAGCTTATCTACCAGCGTAATCACCTGCTGAACTTCCTGCGGTGACAACTGGCCATCTTTGGCGAATTTAATTACCCCGTTTTTATCCAGCACCACCACCGCTGAACTTTCCGGTTGCAGTTCCCAGGCCTTTTTTACCGTGCCGTTGCTGTCGACAATTATCTGCGACCACGGGAATTCACGTTTGCCGCTTTCAATGCTTTTACGCACAAACATGCCGGTGCCGATAATGGCGTCGTCGGTATTAATGATGGTGGTCGTTTGATAACTATCATGCGGCAAATTTGCGGCTCTGATGGCGGTGATCAGCGGTTCATTCAACGCCTTGGCGCTGCTTCTGCCCGCCATGTGCTGCACGATACGCACTTTTCCCGGCAGCTTCGCGCTGTTCCATTTGTTGTAACTGAAGGTGTCATTAACGTCATTCAGTTCGCCTTTGTCGTCTACGCCAACCGGAGCCAGGCGCTGGCCGACGGTAAAATTGTGGGCGGAAGCGAAAAACGAAAATGTCACAAAAGTGATCACAAAAAGACTTCTTAAAAGCATAGATTCTCCGGGGCACAAATGAACGGTTCAGCCAATCATAGGACCGCTGAAGTGGTCTGTCCTGTTGGGATGTTAAAATTGTGTTGCTGGTTACAAAATTGCCACATAAAGCAGGGTTATACTGCTACAGAACGTCAAGACTTAAGACAATACTGAAAAGCAATGTAAAAGCAGTTAAATCCACTGGCAATACCTGACTGCCCTGCTATGTTATAAGTCTCTTCACTGCACTCCACTTTTTGGTCCCGGTATCTGTCGCCTTGCGACGTGGCCGGTACATGCAGTGATTTAACGGAGTAAAAGAGAAAAATGAGAATCTTCCAGCGTTACAATCCGATGAAAGTCGCAAAGTACGTTAAGACACTGTTTCGTGGACGTTTGTATATCAAGGACGTCGGCGCATTTGAATTCGACCAAGGCAAAATCCTGTTGCCAAAGGTACGCGATAAGCGCCACTTTAGCGTGATGTCTGAAGTTAACCGGCAGGTTACGCATTTACAGGCAGAAATGGGTTAAACGCCCTGCGCGTTGTCGCTGCCACTTTGCAGCTTGCGCAAAAAAAACGGCCCCGATGGGGCCGTTAGTGTTTTCAGAATCCGGGACTTTTTACTGAAGATCTGTTTACAAGATCTGTGTACTGAAGAGCCGCTTACCGGGGAACCCGATTACTGAGCCTGAGCCTTCTGCTCATCTTTAATTTCTTGCGGCGTTTTCGGCAGCAATGGTGTTGCAGGCTGATCGACAATTCGCGTGACCAGTAGCTGATCAATCTTATAGCTGTCGATATCCACCACTTCAAATTTGTAGCCGGAGAATTTCACGAAGTCCGTACGTTTCGGGATTTTACGCAACATAAACATCATGAAGCCGCCGATGGTTTCGTAGTTGCCGGACTGCGGGAATTCTTCGATATGCAGCACGCGCATCACGTCTTCGATTGGCGTACCGCCTTCAATCAGCCATGAATGCTCGTCACGTGCCACAATCTGTTCTTCCATACCCTGACCGACCAGGTCGCCCATCAGCGTCGTCATCACGTCATTGAGCGTGATAATACCGACCACCAGCGCATATTCGTTCAGGATAACGGCAAAGTCTTCGCCCGCGGCTTTGAAGCTTTCCAGCGCTTCAGAAAGCGTCAGCGTATCCGGCACGATCAGCGCGTTGCGGATTTGCACGCCGCTGCTCAGCATTAAACTCTGATTGCCCAGCACGCGGTTCAGTAAGTCTTTGGAATCGACATACCCGACCACCTGGTCAATATGACCGTCACACACCAGAAATTTCGAATGCGGATGGGTGGCGATTTTCTCTTTGATGCTTTCTTCGCTTTCCCGCAGATCAAAATAAATCACACTTTCACGCGAGGTCATGGAAGAAGGGACGGTACGCGATTCGAGTTCGAATACGTTTTCAATCAGTTCATGTTCCTGCTTACGCAGTACGCCCGCCAGCGCGCCGGCTTCAAACACGGCGTAGATGTCGTCAGACGTAATGTCGTCATTACGTACCATCGGCAGTTTGAACAGGCGGAAAATCATGTTCGCCATACCGTTGAAGAACCACACCATCGGGCGGCAAATCATCAGGCAGAAACGCATCGGGTTGACTATACGAACGGCAACCGTCTCAGGTGAAATCATACCGATGCGCTTCGGTGTGAGGTCAGCAAACAGAATGAACAGACTGGTGACCAGAACGAAGGAACAGATAAAACTGACTTGATCCGCCATTTCAGGCGACATAAAGCGAATAAAGAACGTCTGGAACGCAGGGGAGAATGCAGCATCACCTACGATACCCCCGAGGATGGCGACGGCATTCAGGCCAATCTGCACCACGGTAAAGAACAGGCCAGGCGTTTCCTGTAATTTCATTACGCGGGAGGCATTGACGTTTCCTTCGTCTGCCAACTGTTTAAGCTTTATTTTGCGGGAAGCGGCCAGCGATATCTCAGACAGCGAGAAAAAGGCACTGATCGCGATAAGGAGAAGAATCAGTAAAATACTGTTTAACATAATCTATCCGTTTAACACCGGGCTGAACCGGCAGGGAAAGGCACTCATTATTTTTGTTGCTTAAATGAACATCATTTTATTAGAACGACTAAAAAGCTGTTCAGAAGAAAAAAGCGTAAGGATGAAAAACAAAGATAATTGCCAGAAAATAGTTTTAAAGGGCCACATTTGTGACCCGCATAGTATAGCAGCAGCACTGAGACTGCGCCAGCGCTTAAAAATCCCGCATTATTGAGGTGGCAGACAGACGCCAATCCCGCCTAAACCGCAGTAACCTTCCGGGTTTTTTAAACAGGTATTGCTGATGTTCGTCCTCAGCATAATAGAACGGCAGGGCTTCGGTGATTTCCGTGGTGATGGTGCGCTTATCGTTCGCTTCGTCCATCGCCTGCTGGAAACTCGCCAGACTGGCCAGCGCCTGATCTTGCTGCTCTGCGCTCAGTACGTACAACCCTGAGCGATATTGCGTGCCGATATCCCCGCCCTGGCGCATGCCCTGAGCCGGATCGTGGTTTTCCCAAAAAATCTGCAACAGCTTCGCATAACTGATCACCGCCGGATCAAACACCACGCGCACCACTTCCGCATGAGCGGTCTGGCCGGTACACACTTCGCGGTAGGTCGGATTAGGGGTGAAACCGCCGCTGTAACCGGCTGCTGTGCTGTAAACCCCTTCCTGTTGCCAGAACAAACGCTCTACGCCCCAGAAGCAGCCCATCGCAAAAATAGCGACTTCCATGTTGTCAGGAACATGCGTCATTGAATGTTCATTTACTGCATGAATAGTTGCCACTGGCATCGGGGTTGTACGGCCAGGTAACGCGTCTGCCTGCGTGACAGGCTGCGTTTTATCGGAAAGTTGCACCACGGAAAACTCCAGTTGTTGCTTAAATGAACAAGGTTTGTAACAAAGCGGCCTTAAGAATAACCATGACCAACAGGCCAGTGTTAGTTGTATCTGATTGCGTCTTTGCACACAATACGGGGAACGTTGCTTCGTCGTTGAACATTTTCAGGGGATTAGCACTAAACTGCTTTCATCTGAGCTTCTGAAGATGAATCTGCCAAAGACGAGCAGATATTCTCCGGCGGGCATCTGATATTTTAACAGGACAGTAAAATTAGCAGGAGTGCGTGTGCCACGATATCGTGAACTGGGTTTGTTATTAGTACTGCTGGCCCCCTCACTTTCCATGGCAGCGAAGGTGCGTTTGCAGCTGGAAGGCCTGGATGGCGATTTGGAAAAGAACGTCCGCGTTCGTTTATCTTCGATTCAAAGCGATGAAGTCGGCGCTAATGGCCGGTTCCGTGCGCGTGTCAGTGCGGCGATCCAGCAGGGATTACGGCCGCTGGGCTATTATTCCCCGACGATCGATTTTGATTATCGCGAGACACCCCCGCCGGGGCGTCCGGTTCTGATTGCCAAAGTCACGCCGGGAACACCGGTGAAAATCGCCGGTACCAGCGTGGTGATTGAAGGGCAGGCGGATAAAGATAATGAATTCGAACAGCTTAAAAAGCGTGATGTGCCTGCGGTCGGGACGATTTTAAACCACGGGACTTACGACAATTTTAAAAGCTCGCTGACCGGGATTGCGCTGCGTAAAGGCTATTTTGATGCCAACATGCGCAAGAGCCAGCTGGGCGTGATTGAAGATGAACATAAAGCGTTCTGGGATATTCAGTTCGACAGCGGCGAGCGTTACCACTTCGGCGACGTCCATTATCAGGGATCACAGATCCGCGACGAGTATCTGCAAAATCTGGTGCCATTCCATAAGGGTGATTATTACACCACGGCGCAACTGGCTGAGCTTAACCGCCGCCTGTCCGCAACTGGCTGGTTTAACTCTGTGGTCGTGTCTCCAGATTTTACTGATGCCAAAGCCACAAAAACCTTGCCGCTCAACGCGGTGGTGTCGCCGCGTACCGAAAATACCATTGAAACCGGTGTCGGTTACTCCACGGATATTGGCCCGCGCGTAACGGCCAACTGGAAAAAGCCATGGGTGAACGATCGGGGTCAGAGTTTTGAAACCTCGACCACGCTGTCTGGTCCTGAGCAGTCTTTAGATCTCAGTTATAAAATTCCGCTGCTTAAATCGCCGCTGGAGCAATATTACCTGGTGCAGGGCGGCTTCAAACGCGAAGATCTCAACGATACCAACTCGGATTCTACTACGGTGAATGTGGCGCGTTATTGGGATCTCTCAAGCGGCTGGCAGCATGCAGTGAACCTGCGCTGGAGCCTCGACCACTTTACGCAGGGTAGCGTGACCAACACCACCATGCTGATTTATCCGGGTGTGAGCCTCAACCGTACGCGTCAGCGCGGCGGCCTGATGCCGACCTGGGGCGATTCTCAGCGTTATTCTCTCGATGTGTCTGATACCACGTGGGGATCTGACGTCGATTTCGCCGTGATTCAGGCGCAAAACGTTTGGATCCGCACACTGGCGGATAAACACCGCTTTGTGTTCCGCGGCAATCTCGGCTGGATTGAAACCAATGACTTCGAGCGCGTGCCGCCATCCCTGCGTTTCTTCGCCGGGGGTGACCGCAGTATTCGCGGCTACAAATACAAATCCATTTCCCCGCGTGATGATGAAGGCAAGCTGACCGGTGCGTCCTATCTGGGTACCGGTTCGGTGGAATACCAATACAACGTGACCGGAAAATGGTGGGGCGCGGTGTTTGTCGATTCCGGCGAAGCGGTTAACGACATCACACAAAACGATTTCAAAACCGGCGCGGGTGTGGGTGTGCGCTGGGCTTCACCGATAGGCCCGGTGAAATTAGATGTTGCCGCACCTGTCGGCGACAAAGATGAGCATGGATTGCAGTTTTACATCGGCTTGGGTCCGGAATTATGAGTTTATTTAAGAAAATCTGTCTGGGTTTCCTGATCTTCCTGGTGCTGTTAATCAGCCTGGTGGCTTTCCTTGTCGGGACGCAAACCGGTCTGCATCTGATGATCAACGGCGCGAACCGCTTTGTGCCAGGGCTGAACATCGCCAGCACGGAAGGCGGCTGGCGCGATCTGACGCTCAAAGGCGTGCATTACGAAATGCCGGGCGTGGATGTGAAAGCCGGAGAGTTCCACCTTTCCCTCGATTTCTCGTGTCTCAAAAACAGTGCGCTGTGCGTCAATGCGTTGCGGGTAAAAGACGTCAACGTGGTGGTGAACACCAAAGAGATGACGCCCGCTGCGGCTCAACCGGAGCCGGAAACCAGCGAGCCACTGACCAATCTCAGCACACCGTATCCCATCACTCTCCGTCTGCTGACGCTGGATAATATTAATATCACGCTGGATGATCGGGCGATTTCGCTGGCGTCATTCCGCACCGGCGCACACTGGGAAGGCCGTGCCATTCAGCTGATGCCAACACGTATCGGCGGATTACTGATTGCGTTGCCAAAAACACCGGTCAACCCGTTACCGGAAGTGGTGCAGGCCGCGCAGGACAAAGCCGTGGAGAAAGCGACGGGCAAACCGGCTGAGCCGCCGGTGGTGGTGCCGGAGAAACCGCTGGGTGAAGCATTGCAGGAGATGTTTGCCAAACCGCTGCTGCCTGATTTACCCGATTTCCGTTTGCCGGTCGATCTGGATATTCAGCAAATCCTCGGTGAAAACTTGCGGCTGACCGGTGATACCGATGTGCTGATCACCCGTTTTGAACTGAAGGCCAGCACGCAGGATCAGCAGGTTAAGCTGGATAAACTGATGGTGCGCTCTGCTCAGGGTTCTGTCGATGGCACGGGGCAGGCGACGCTTAATCAAAACTGGCCGGTGGATCTGACGATTAACACCGCAGTGAATATCGACCCGCTGAAGGGTGAGAAGATCAAACTGAAAGTGGGTGGCGGATTACGCGACAAACTGGATGTCGGCCTGAATCTTTCCGGCCCGGTGCGTGCGCAGCTGGCGCTGGAAACGCAACTGGCAGAAGCCGGTCTGCCACTGGATCTGAAACTCACCAGCGACGCGCTGCAATGGCCGCTGACCGGCACACCGCAGTATCAGGTTAAAGGCTTCAAACTTAATTTCAGCGGTAAAGCGACCGATTATGCGCTTTCGCTGCGTTCAGATTTCAAAGGTGATCAGATCCCACCCGCCACACTGACACTCGACGGTAAAGGCAATGTTGAGCAGTTCAAACTGACGCTGCTGCGCCTTGCGGCGCTGGAAGGGAATACCGATTTGACCGGTGTGGTGGACTGGAGTAAAGCCATCAGCTGGAACAGTGAACTGAAGCTGACCGGCATCAACACCGCGAAACAGTATCCGGACTGGCCGGCGAAGTTGCAGGGCAAAATCACCACACGCGGCAGTCTGTATGGCGGCACGTGGCAGATGCAGGTGCCGGTGCTGGATCTGACCGGGAACGTCAAGCAAAACGCCGTGAAGGCGCAAGGTAACGTGCGCGGAAACAGTTACGGGCAGTGGGATATTCCGCAACTGCACCTTGAACTGGGGCGCAATAATCTGGATGTGAAGGGCACGCTCGGCGACACCTGGAACCTCGACGCCAAAGTGGATGCGCCACATCTTGACGGCGCACTGCCGGGACTGGGCGGCGTGGTGAAAGGGATGTTGCAGCTGCGCGGTGATCTTAAAGCACCGAAGCTGCTTGCGGATCTGACCGCCACCGGCCTGAAGTGGCAGGCACTGACGGTGCGTCGCGTGGATATCAAAGGCGACGTCAGCTCAACCGATCAGATCCAGGGCAATCTTGCCGTTCGCGTTCAGCAACTTAAACAGGATGCGCTGGATATCACCGATATTAATCTCGATGCCAAAGGTAACGAGAAACAGCATCAGCTGACGCTGAAAGTCGACGGTAAACCGGTGTCCGGTCGCCTGGCGTTAAGCGGCAGTTTTGACCGTGCAACCGAAGAGTGGAAAGGCAGTATCACCAATACGTTATTTGATACGCCGGTCGGGCAGTGGCGCCTCAACCGTTCTATTGCGCTGGATTACTTCAACAAAGAACAACGCATCACTGTCGGCCCTCATTGCTGGCAAAACCCGAATGCGGATTTGTGTGTGCCGAAAACCATTGATGCCGGTGCCAGCGGGCAGGCGAGCGTTGTGCTCAACCGCTTTGATCTGGCGATGGTCAAACCTTTCCTCACCGATGATACGCAGCTGAACGGTGTGTTCAGCGGTAAAGCGGATGTGAGCTGGAAAGCCGAGGGCGGTCTGCCACAGGCCAGCGTCTCACTGGTGGGTAAAGGCGTGAAGGTTCAGCAACTGGTGCAGGGCAGTCCGCTGCCTGTCGCCTTCGACACGCTGAACCTGAGTGCCGGGCTGAATAATGGCCGTGCGAATCTCGACTGGTTAATCAGGATAACCAATAACGGCCAGCTGGATGGCAGCATTCAGATTGCCGATCCGCAGGGTAAACGTAATCTTAGCGGCAATGTGAATATCGCCCGCATTTCCATGGCCTTACTGCAACCGGCGCTGATGGACGGCGAAAAAGCGTCGGGTATTCTGAATGCCAATCTGCGGCTCGGCGGGAATGCACAGAAACCGCTGGTGTTCGGCAAGCTGGCGCTGACCGGTGTCGATTTCGACGCGCAGTTTATGCCGTTTGATATCACTGACGCCAATATCGGCATTAATTTCAACGGCATGTCATCCATCATGGAAGGGGTGATTAAAACCGCGCAGGGCCAGCTGGAACTGAACGGTAACGCCGACTGGAGTGAGCTTAATGCCTGGCGGGCGCGTATTGCGGCGCGGGGCAACAAAGTACGTGTTTCGGTGCCGCCGATGGTGCGTCTGGACGTTTCACCGGATTTAGTGTTTGATGCCACACCGCAGCTGTTCTCGCTTAACGGAACCGTTGATATTCCGTGGGCGCGCATTACGGTGCAGGAATTGCCGGAAAGCGCGGTCGGGGTTTCATCGGATGAAGTGATGCTTAACGATCAGCGTCAGCCGATTGCGCCAAAGTCAGCGTCTATTCCGATCAACAGCAACCTGATGGTGAACATTGGGAAAGATGTTCGCCTCGATGCATTCGGTCTGAAAGCGCGTCTTGAAGGCGCACTTAAAGTGGCGCAGGACAGTCGCGGTCTGGGGCTGAACGGACAAATTAATATTCCGTCCGGGCGCTTCCACGCTTACGGGCAAGACTTGATTGTGCGTAAAGGCCAGATGCTGTTCTCCGGACCGGCGGATCAACCGTTGCTGAATCTGGAGGCGATCCGTAACCCGGAAGCGACAGAGAACGACGTGGTGGCGGGGTTGAGGGTTACAGGTGAGGCTGATGCGCCTAAACTTGAAATATTCTCAGATCCGGCGATGTCGCAGCAGGAAGCCTTGTCCTACCTGCTTCGCGGGCAGGGATTAGACAATTCTGGCGGTGACAGTGGCGCAATGACCTCCGCTCTTATCGGGTTAGGGGTTGCGCAAAGTGGTAAACTTGTGGGTAAAATCGGCGAGGCATTCGGTGTGAGCAATCTGGCGCTGGATACTCAGGGCGTAGGAGACAGTTCTCAGGTCGTGGTCAGTGGTTATGTTTTACCAGGATTACAGGTGAAATATGGTGTTGGAATATTCGACTCACTGGCGACTCTGACTCTGCGCTACCGGTTGATGCCAAAGCTTTACCTGCAGGCTGTATCAGGCATCGATCAGGCATTGGATTTGCTCTATCAGTTTGAGTTTTAATTCATGTGACTTTTACTATACGAATATAAACATGCGAATAATTGTTTACGGTAGTCTGCGACGCAAGCAAGGCAACAGTCATTGGATGACGAATGCTCAATGGTTGGGTGACCATGAGCTGGAAGGGTATGCCCTGTATAATCTGGGCCACTATCCTGCTGTTATACCAGGGGAAGGCAAAGTCTATTGCGAAGTTTACCGCATTACCTCGTCAATACTGGCGGAGTTGGATGAGCTTAAAAGTAACACCAAGGATTACCGTCGTGAGCTGATCTCGACACCGTATGGCAGCGCCTGGATTTACCTCTACATTCGCTCACTGGATGGTGTGCCGAGAATAGCAGGTGGAGACTGGGTGAAGCGTAACGAAGCGGTCAGTGAATGATCTGAGCAAGGTCGTTTAAAAAAATAATCGTTGTCTGACAACGTTTACTACATAAAAAAACACCGCCATCTGGCGGTGTTTTTTTCTTTTAAACGGCAGTTATTCAAACAGCTGAAAGCTTATTTGTTTTTAGCGCGTTCGAAAGAAGTCACGATTTCAGCTTTTGCTGCAGCAGCGTCAGCCCAACCGTCAACTTTTACCCATTTGCCTTTTTCCAGCGCTTTGTATTGCTCGAAGAAGTGGGTGATCTGGCCGCGCAGCAGTTCTGGCAGGTCGTTCACATCTTTGATGTGATCGTATTCTTTGCTCAGTTTGGTGTGCGGAACCGCAACCAGTTTCGCATCTTCACCAGCTTCGTCGGTCATTTTCAGCATACCGACAGGGCGGCAGCGGATCACAGAACCTGGTTGCAGCGGGTATGGCGTTGGAACCAGAACGTCAACCGGGTCGCCATCCAGAGACAGAGTGTGGTTGATGTAACCGTAGTTGCACGGATAGAACATCGCAGTTGACATGAAACGGTCTACAAACAGCGCGCCGGTATCTTTATCCACTTCGTACTTGATTGGATCTGCGTTTGCAGGGATTTCGATAACGACATAGATATCTTCTGGCAGTTCTTTGCCCGCCGGGACATTCAGTAAGCTCATTGTTGGTTTCCTTCGTTGAACCAGGAATAGAGTGCCGCACATTATAGCCAACTCTCCCGCGATTTCCCGCCCTTTTCGTCAGAACCTCTTAGCGCTTTTTCCGGCACGACCTGCTGCTGAAGGTCGTCAAAATCCTCAGCGGTGGCAGTAAAATTTACTCATCCGACGCTTTACCGTGTAACTGCCTGTTTTTACTTTTCTTATCAAGAAATTCAGTCCGTTGCCGATAACAATATTCAAACAAAAAATCAGGAATCACCTGATCCCTACCTCACCGGAAGTATCTCTTTTCACCTGAATGGCTGGATAACATCGTATGTTGAATAAGTTGAGCGTAAAAGCCGGTCTGATCGGTTTGCTGGTATTTATGACGTTGATTTTACTGCTGGTTAGCGTGCTGGGTGCCAATGCTATCAGGCAGAGTGCGACTTCCCTGCAAAAGATTAATCAGCTTCAGGGTGATGAACTTGGTTCACTGGCCGACAGCTACAGTTTCTCACTGCGCACGCGCGTCGCCAGCGGTGTGGCCGTACGCCAGCTGGAAATCGGCATGATGGATGATGCCAAAACGACTGCCGATCGCATTGCCGGTTATATCAAACAGGCTGATACCGATCTGGCAAAATTTGTCAGCATTCAGGATGAAACTCAGCAGGGCAGAGATTTATCCGACGCCGTGAAGAAAACCTACGACGCGTATAAAGCTAACGGTTTAGTCCCGATTCTGGCCGCGCTTCAGGCGCAAAGCGCAGACGGTTATTACGATGTGCTGGAAAATAAAATCACGCCTTACAGCAATGCTTACGACAAAGCGCTGGCAGATTTTCGTGCTTATGCGGTCGATAACACCAGCAAGCGCATCGAACAGGCTCGTGCCAATGCACGTATCCAGCTGACGGTGATCGTTGCGGCTTTCGTCATTGCGCTAACGATCGCAGTGCTGGCGTGGTTTGCCTTGCAGAAAATCATCATGCATCCGCTGAATTTCTCTATCGCTCAGCTGGAATTTATCGCCAAAGGCGACTTGACTCATGAGATTGATGATTCCCGCAATAATGAGATGGGGCGTTTGCTGAAAGCGATGAAACAAATGCAGGACTCTCTGGTTGAGTCGGTCGGTCGCGTGCGCGATGCCGGAAATCAGATTGATGTTGGTTCCCGCGAACTGGCTGCCGGTAACGTGCATCTGGCGCAGCGCACGGAAGAATCCGCTGCGTCGCTGGAGGAAACCGCAGCAAGTATGGAACAGCTGACATCCACCGTGCGTATGAATGCCGCGAATTCCGAACAGGCGAATCAGCTGGCGCAAAGCGTTTCGGTTATTGCCGGTAAGGGCAGCGAAGTCGTGCATCAGGTCATGGATAAAATGCAGGGCATTACCGACAGCTCGAAACGCATTGGCGATATTATTACTGTTATTGACGGCATCGCATTCCAGACCAATATTCTGGCGCTGAATGCCGCGGTCGAAGCGGCGCGTGCGGGTGAACAGGGGCGTGGTTTTGCCGTGGTAGCCGGTGAAGTGCGCAGCCTGGCGCAACGCAGTGCGCAATCTGCTAAAGAAATCAAAGAGCTGATTGTTGACTCTGAAAGCCGCGTTTCTGAGGGTTCGGATATGGTGAAATCAGCCGCCGATACGATGCTGGAAATTTCCAGCGAAGTGACCCGCGTGACCAGTCTGATGCGCGAAATATCTATCGCAACCACCGAGCAGACTCATGGCATCGAACAGGTGAACGTGGCGATTACCCAAATGGATCAGGTGGCGCAGCAGAATGCGGCACTGGTAGAGCAGGCGACAGCGGCCACGCGTTCTCTGGAAGAACAGGCGCAGTTGCTGGCTGAAAGCATGGCGGTATTTAAGCTGAACCGGGCAGGTCAGTTCTGATTTCTGGCCGTCGGGCTGAATAAAGAAAAGGTGGCTGAAAAGCCACCTTTTTACATTCTGGAGTATTGCTAAGTTACAGAGATATCACGTTCATTCTTTGATGATTTTATTGAGGCAAGTTTGATTATTCATCCGGGAACTGCGCGATAAAGCGTTCTGCATCTTCGACCATTGAACTGTTACCGACAAAGAACGGCGCACGTTCATGCAGTTTTTGCGGAACGATATCCAGAATACGATTTTTACCGTCACTGGCTTTACCACCGGCCTGCTCCGCAAGGAAAGCCATCGGGTTGCATTCATACAGCAAACGCAATTTTCCGTTCGGATGACTGGCGGTGCTTGGGTAAATATAAATGCCGCCTTTCAGCAGGTTACGATGGAAGTCTGCGACCAGCGAGCCGATATAACGTGAAGTGTAAGGACGCTGCGTGGCTTCATCCTGCTCCTGGCAATACTTGATGTATTTTTTAACGCCAAGAGGGAACTTGATGTAATTACCTTCGTTGATCGAGTACATGTTGCCCTTTTTAGGGAAACAGACTTTTTCGTGAGAAAGGCAGAACACACCGAGAGAAGGATCGTAAGTAAAGGCATGAACGCCAGCACCAGTGGTGTACACCAGCATGGTTGAAGAACCATACACGACGTAACCTGCGGCAACCTGACGATTCCCCGGTTGCAGGAAATCAGCTTCAGTAACAGGCTGACCCAGCGGGGTGGTACGACGGTAAATGGAGAAAATCGTGCCGACGGAGACGTTTACGTCGATATTGGAGGAGCCATCCAGCGGATCCATCAAAATGACGTATTTTGCATTTTCAGCGCGTTCGCCCTCGAAAATGACGATTTCATCTTCTTCTTCAGACGCGATACCGGCAATTTCACCGCGCGCCTTCATGGCTGCTTTTAGTTTTTCATTTGCGTACAGATCGAGTTTCATCTGCACTTCACCCTGCACATTCTCAGCACCACTGGTGCCCAGAATATCAACCAGACCCGCTTTGTTGATGTCGCGGTGAATGATTTTGGCGCCGAGTTTTATCGCTGAAAGCAACGCTGTCAGTTCACCGGTTGCATGTGGAAAATCCTGCTGCTTTTCAACAATAAATTCGCCTAACGTTTTCATGACACTTTCCCTGAATCGAGGATAGATAACGGTACGTTAATAAAAATTTCACAAGAGCGAAGGCAGTTTAGCCCAAATATATGGACGAATCATAGGCAAATCCATTTCTTCTGGAGGAATCTGAGCGGTAGAATAGCGGCTGACTTAAAGGCATCAATGGAAAATATATGCGCATTCATATTCTTGGGATTTGCGGCACGTTTATGGGCGGGCTGGCGATGCTGGCTCGTGCTCAGGGGCATCAGGTCACCGGTTCGGACGACAACGTTTATCCACCGATGAGTACGCTTCTGGAAAATCAGGGGATCAACCTGATCCAGGGCTACGATCCTGCACAGCTCGATCCGCACCCTGATCTGGTGATTATCGGCAACGCGATGACGCGCGGTAATCCTTGCGTCGAGGCCGTACTGGAGCAGGGGATCCCTTATGTTTCAGGGCCACAATGGTTGCATGACCACGTCCTTCCGGGACGCTGGGTTATTGCGGTGGCGGGTACGCACGGCAAAACGACGACGGCGGGAATGGTCACGTGGATCCTCGAGGCCTGCGGCTATGAGCCGGGTTATGTCATTGGCGGCGTGCCGGGCAATTTTGAGGTCTCTGCGCGTCTTGGCAACAGTCCTTTTATGGTGCTGGAAGCCGACGAATACGACTGCGCGTTCTTTGATAAACGATCCAAGTTCGTTCATTACAGCCCGCGTACACTGGTGCTCAATAACCTCGAGTTCGATCACGCTGATATCTTCGACGACCTTAAGGCCATTCAGAAACAGTTCCACCATCTGGTGCGTCTGGTGCCGGGCAAAGGCAAAATTATTTTGCCAGAGCACGACACACCACTGAAACAGGTCATGGCGATGGGATGCTGGAGTGAGCAGGAATTTGCCGGTGAAGCTGAAAATTGTGCATGGGATGCGAAAAAACTGACGCCAGACGCCAGCACTTTTGAAGTCTATCTGCACGGCGAAGTGGTTGGTCAGGTTAACTGGAATCTGGTCGGCGAACACAACATGCATAACGGACTGATGGCGATCGCCGCTGCCCGTCATGTTGGCGTTAAGCCGGAAGATGCCTGCAAAGCGCTGGGAGAATTTATCAATGCCCGCCGCCGTCTGGAGCTTCGCGGTGTGGAAAACGGTGTCAGCGTGTACGACGATTTCGCTCACCATCCGACAGCCATTTTGGCCACGCTTTCTGCGTTGCGCAGCAAAGTTGGCGGGACTGCGCGCATTCTTGCGGTTCTCGAACCTCGCTCTAATACCATGAAAATGGGGATGAGTAAGAATGAACTGGCACCATCCTTGGGTCGTGCTGACGAAGTCTTCCTGTTACAACCGCAGCATATTCCATGGCAGGTGGCTGAAGTGGCTGAACATTGTATTCAGCCAGCGCACTGGAGCGCAGATGTCGATTCGCTGGTTGATATGGTGATCAAGGCTTCCCAGCCGGGCGACCATATTCTGGTGATGAGCAACGGCGGCTTCGGCGGCATTCACGGCAAACTGCTGGCGGCACTGGCAACCAAGGCGCAGGCTGTGCAACAGCTGTAAAACGTAAATTGATGGAACCAGGCACAGCTCCGGCTGTGCTTTTTTTTGCCTTTTACCGACGGACAGGACTCTTTGAGGCAAAAATTTTGACAAAAAAAAGCCCTCAAAAATTGAGGGCCAAAGGGTGTCGTCGGACAGGACGACGAGGGTATCGTTAGCCGGAGAGCAGGGCAGTGGCAGTGTCAGCTCTCCTTCCAGCCTCAACAGCGCAGTGTATTTTCGCTGTATTTCTTCGAACAGTGGCTGTTGAAACCCGGTAACGCTAATTCAAAATACTCAAACAGTGGCTTTGTATCAGGGACTTACTCAGGGATCTTACTGATAGATTTCTGCGGTTGCATGATAAGCGCCGTCGTTATGGGCTTCTATCACGCGGAAAGATTTAGCGCCTTTGCTGTCGGCTTTATCAGACAGTTGTTGGCGGATATCGGTCGGAACACCATCGACGCCGCTGACGCTGATTGTGCCCATAGGCTGTAAATTTTCTGCTTGCTGATTAGTCACCAGTTGAGCGGCGGATGCACCGAAAGAAACAGCAGATAACAGGCTTAGGGCGGCAATAGTAGTAATGATTTTCATGATAATTTCCTGAATTCACTGACGTTGTTAGATTATTTCGAGAGCAACGTCGATTGATGTCTGGATTCATCAGAACTGTGATATCGGGTTCAGGAGTGCGTAAAGCCTACGGGAACGCAGATGATGCAGTGACAAATCCGTCTAGATGCGCATTGCGCGGGCCCAATTCATTCAGGCCCCTTCGCTACGTTTACCCGAACTTATTGGTAAATTTCAGCGGTCGCGTGGTAGTTACCTTCTTCACGAACTTCGATAACACGGAATGCTTTAGCGCCTTTGGCATCGGCTTTGTCTGACAATGCCTGACGGATATCAGAAGGTGCGCCGGCAACACCGCTCACGCTGATCATGCCTGTTGATTGCAGATTTGACGCTTGTTCCTGTGTTACAGGTTGTGCTGCAAAAACGCCAAATGACAGGGCAGATAGAATGCTTAACGTTGCGATTGTAGTTTTAACTTTCATGATTTTGACCTCGTCGATTTTATTATGTTTTCAATATCCGGTGCTTCACACCACGGAAATGAGTATACATCTAATAACTGTAAATATTAATAGTTTGCTAATAGTTATTTTGGTGTCTATGTGCATCCTATGTGTATTTTTAATAACTAAAAAGAATAAAAAACGCGTGAAAAATAGACTTTTTGTGTTAATTTTTCGTAAAATCAATAAATTGGGTGAATGTGGCTATTTGTGCTTATTTTTGCAGTGAATCACATCGTTGAAATCTTTCTGTGACGTGGTTGTGGTGCTTGTTAAGGGATTTAACAGGAATGACTGCGGGATGCTCTTGAAAGGGAACAGTGATTTAGAAAGGAGGTAGTTAAGAGGAGGCCAGAAAGCGTGTTCTTCTGACCTCTGGCACAGAAAAGGTGCTGCAGCAGGTTCAAAATGAGGCGGATTTACAGTTCCTGCTCGAACAGACTGAGTATCGCGTCATGGAGTTGCTTAACGCTAAAGCCGCGGGCCGGTGTCGTGAAGATGGTATCATCGCCGGCAATCGTGCCGAGGATCCCTTCTGATTTACCCAGTGAGTCGAGCAAGCGGGCGATCAGTTGTGCCGCGCCCGGACTGGTGCGGATCACGACAACCGCGTCATTATGGTCTATATCCAATACCAGATTTTTCAGCGGGCTGGTGGTGGTTGGCACACCAATCTCAGCAGGCAGGCAGTACACCATTTCCATCTTCGCATTACGGGTTCTGACAGCACCAAACTTGGTCAGCATCCGTGAGACTTTTGACTGATTGATATTTTCGAAACCGTCATCCTGAAGTGCGGCAACAATTTCGCCCTGAGAACTGAATTTCTCTTCCTTCAACAATGCTTTGAAGGCTTTGATTAAATCTTCCTGTTTAGCAGGATTACGCATTTTGCACCCTGGTCTCTGTATCATAGTTGTGTTGATTATGCAGATAATTGCATTTTTATGCAACTATGCGAAGAGATGCAGATCCCGAATTATGCATCCGGCAAGGAACACAGGCGTTATGGGGAAAAAGGAGAGGTAATGGATATGCCAAAAATGTGCATTTCGTTGAGACCACACCTTCAATCCCTCCTTTATCTGATGATCTCGATTCAGCTCTCAACATTGGAGCGAATTTAACCATTTATTAACCTGGTGTGTTTTGTGCTGCTACTTTTAATAATGTCGCTTTCCGATAAAAAGTCATAAAAGACCGGAAAAGGTCGTCGTAAAGGTTTTTTTTTACTTTCTAAACGACCAACCTCAGTTTCTCTGCAGGTGAGCAATTGTTTTTAACAGCGTAAGTGATTAAGGTCACACTAAAATAATTCCACGACACTTATAAGTTAATGATAAAAAAGGAGTATAGGATGAAAGTTGCAGTTCTCGGTGCTGCGGGCGGTATCGGTCAAGCCCTCGCGCTTCTGCTCAAGACCCAGCTACCTTCCGGTTCCGAACTCTCATTGTATGATATCGCTCCGGTTACTCCGGGTGTCGCTGTCGATCTCAGTCATATCCCCACCGCAGTTAAAATCAAAGGTTTTTGCGGTGAAGATGCGAAGCCTGCTTTGGTTGGCGCGGACATCGTCCTGATCTCTGCCGGTGTCGCCCGTAAACCCGGTATGGATCGGTCTGATTTATTCAACGTGAACGCGGGCATTGTTCGCAATCTAATCCAGCAAGTGGCCAGTACATGCCCGAAAGCCTGCATCGGTATCATCACCAACCCTGTTAACACGACCGTCGCGATTGCGGCTGAAGTGTTGAAAAACGCCGGTGTATACGACAAAAACAAACTGTTTGGTGTGACAACGCTCGATGCTATTCGCTCTATCACTTTCGTTGCTGAACTCAAAGGTAAGCAGCCAGAAGACATTGAAGTGCCGGTCATTGGCGGGCACTCAGGGGTGACTATCCTTCCTTTATTATCTCAGCTTTCTGAAATCACTTTCAGTGACAGCGAAGTTGAAGCGCTGACGAAGCGTATTCAGAATGCCGGTACGGAAGTTGTAGAAGCTAAAGCGGGTGGTGGTTCTGCCACGCTTTCCATGGGACAGGCTGCTGCACGCTTCGGGCTTTCTCTGGTCCGGGCCTTACAAGGTGAAAGCAATGTGGTTGAATGTGCTTATGTTGAAGGGAAAGGCGAACATGCCCGTTTCTTCGCGCAGCCTGTTCTTCTGGGTAAAGAAGGGGTATCTGAGCTTATCAGCATCGGTGAGCTCAGCCATTTTGAACAACAATCCCTGGACTCAATGTTAGATATCCTGCGTAAAGATATCGAATTAGGCGAGCAGTTCATTAATAAGTAAGTCCTCATTGATTAAGGCGTCAACAAGCAGGCCATTGAGTCAAAGAGCCGCCAGAGAAATCTGGCGGTTTTTTCTGAATATTTGATTTTATACGCGCGTACCGGGAGTTGGCCGGCAACGACGTTCAATGATCTTTAATGTATTCGCATCAAAGTAACGGCTGGGCCAGATGAGCGACGGATGAATGCCCAGCGCACTGGCAATCAGCAATTCCCCCTTTGGCCACGGTCTTGATAACGCGTTTGAAAGCGTGGAAGAACTCAGCCCTGCAGAACGCGAAACCGCAGCCAGAGTTGTTCCTTTTTTACGAAGCGCTGCAATGATATCCGCCTGGTGCCAGTCTTTATTATTTGCCGTCATGATCTTTCCTTATGGGTTAAACAGATTATAAGAAGCTATAAGAGGCTATTGCCAAAAATATACATTCCTCGAGTGCTTGTTGTAATTTTATTTAGTCTCATCAATGTTTCCGAATAATAAGTTATTCTCTTATTTCGAAAATACATTCTTATTATCATTAAAACAAACAAGTAATTTAAATTTGCTTTTTGTGATTTGTCTCGATTTTTAGTGAATTTGTTGAATACATTTTATTAGGAAGCGTTATTGGAATGTTGTTATTTTTAGCAATTATATCGATATTAGTAATGTGTGAATAAATTTTTTAGGAAGAAAGTGATTGATGACGGAGGGTTAGTATCAGGCTATAAATGATTTTTTCTTTAACCTTATGTTATTCATGGGGTTTGTGATGGTGGTTGCGTTTCTGAAAGAGATTGCTTTCATAACTTTCTGAAAAAGTCCTTTTTATAGGGTTGCACAACTCTTGATGAATATAATTCATGGAAACTTTTTAAAGCAGCAGTAGACGCATTCTGAAAAATTGAATATCTTCTTTTCTTTAAATACCTGTATTCCTAAATGACACGTGTTAATACCATCTTTAAAAAAAACGCTCACCAGCCAGGAAGGACATCATGATTAATTGCCTGTCATGAATGTATAACAACGACCTTTCTTATTCTTATATAAGAAATACAAGGAATGTTATGAAAAAAGAGTGGTTTGCTGCAAAGGAATTGACCGGAAAAGAAGGCCTTCCCACATCCACACAGGGTGTGCATGGAATGGCCCGCAGATTAGGCTGGGTAAAGCGTCGCAGGCGAGGTGTGCAGGGGCGGGCGGTGGAATATCACATCGACAGTTTACCGGGCAGTGCGGTGGCGAGTCTCGCCATGAACGAACACTCTGCGGAATATGTGTATACATCTCATCAGGACCCTCTGGCGATTTGGATAGAAAGTTATAAACAACTCAGGGAGCCGGAACGCGAAACGATGATTTCTTTTATCGTGCGGGAAGGTGTGGCGGAAATGCTTAACAGGTTGCGCAAACCGGGAGAGGCTTAATCGCACAAGACGTCGTACCTGCCTGCTGGCGGGTACGACGGAGTATGTTCAGAAATCGCGTTTTACAGACATATGAGCCAGACCTTCGAGCGCGGCCCGATATTCAGACTCAGGAAGAACCTGCAGTGCCTGAATGGCTTTATCGGCTTCTTCTTCAGCACGCTGACGGGTATACGTCAGTGAGCCCCATTGATGCATCGCGGCAAGAACAGGTTCCAGTAAATGACGTCCGTTGCCTTCTTCGATAGCTTTTCGAATCATGGCCGATTGTTCCGCATTGCCGTGCTTCATGGCATGCAGAAGCGGCAACGTCGGTTTCCCTTCATCGAGATCATCACCGGTGTTTTTGCCCAGTGTTTCACCGTCAGCATCATAATCGAGCAAATCGTCAATCAGCTGGAATGCAGTACCGAGATAACGGCCGTAATCCTGCAACGCTTTAATCTGCTCATCATTCCCGCCAGCCAGCATGGCAGAGGATTGAGATGCCGCTTCAAACAGGCGCGCAGTTTTGCTGTAGATAACCTGCATATAGCTTTCTTCAGTGATGTCGGGATCATTGCAGTTGATCAATTGCTGAACTTCACCTTCTGCAATCACATTCACGGCTTTTGCCATCAGCGCAAGAACAGGGAGCGATTCCAGATCAGTCATCATTTGAAATGCCCGGGTGTAGATAAAATCACCGACAAGCACGCTGGCTGCGTTACCAAATGCGGCATTAGCCGTCGCTTTACCTCGACGCATATCAGACTCATCAACGACGTCGTCATGCAACAGCGTGGCTGTGTGGATAAACTCAATCAGAGCGGCGACTTTTACGTGTTTGTCGCCCTCATAGGATAGTGCTTTGGCTGCCAGTACTGCTATCATCGGGCGGATACGTTTGCCGCCGCCACTGATGATGTAATATCCCAGTTGATTGATGAGAGAAACCTCTGAATTCAACTGTTCAAGGATGGATGCGTTGACTGCAGCCATGTCGTCCTGGGTAAGATCAATAATCTGTTCTAGGTTCATTGTGTTTTTTCGGCTGTTGTTCTCTTCACCGCAATGAGATCTGGCTCACATTGGCACATGGCGCTAACTGTAAAGGGGATTGTACTTGAAAAACAGTGTAGATAAATGCTATCGGAAGAACTGCGCTTTTTTTCTTCTTTTGTAGGCATTGTGCTCTTGTCTTATGCTGATTTTTTGCGTAGAATTCGCGCCCTATTGTGAATATTTATAGCGCCCTCTGGACTATACAAAGTTGAGTGCGCGGAAAGCGGAGTTTTATATGTACGCGGTTTTCCAAAGTGGTGGTAAACAACACCGTGTCAGCGAAGGCCAGACTATTCGTCTGGAGAAGCTGGACGTTGCAACTGGCGAAGCTATCGAATTCGATCAGGTTCTGATGATTGCAAACGGTGAAGAAATCAACATCGGCCTGCCTTTAGTTGCTGGCGGTGTAATTAAAGCTGAAGTCGTTGCTCACGGTCGTGGCGAAAAGGTCAAAATCGTTAAGTTTCGTCGTCGTAAACACTATCGTAAGCAGCAGGGCCACCGTCAGTGGTTCACTGACGTTAAAATCACCGGCATCAGCGCTTAAGATTAGGAGAGCGGAACAATGGCACACAAAAAGGCTGGCGGCTCCACACGTAACGGTCGCGATTCAGAAGCTAAACGTCTGGGCGTAAAACGCTTTGGCGGCGAAGCAGTACTGGCAGGCAGCATCATCGTTCGTCAGCGCGGCACCAAATTCCACGCTGGTATCAACGTGGGTTGCGGCAAGGACCACACTCTGTTTGCTTTGGCTGACGGTAAAGTCAAGTTCGAAGTTAAAGGCCCGAAAAACCGTAAGTACATCAGCATCGAAGCTGAATAAGTTTTTCGCGTCTTAGTAAATAGATGTAAGCCCCGCAATTCGTTGCGGGGCTTTTTACATTCTGGTTAGCCCATTCTGGCGGGATATGGACACGAAATCGCAGGCTCCTGTTGGGATTATGTTGGCGCTGATCACTGCTATGAGTTGGGGATCTTTGCCCATCGCCCTGAAGCAGGTTTTAGTGGTGATGGATCCCTTCACAGTAGTCTGGTATCGGTTTTCGATGGCTGCCATTGTGTTGGGTTGTATTCTTGCTGCCAGACGCAGATTGCCGCCGAAAGCGATTTTTAGCAGGCCACGCTGGTTGGTTTTAGTTCTGATTGCCACTTGCGGATTGCTGGGGAACTTTGTCCTTTTTAGTTCGTCCCTGCAATTTCTCAGCCCGACGGCCTCGCAGGTAATCGGTCAGCTTTCTCCTGTCGGTATGATGGTGGCCAGCGTGATCATCCTGAAAGAAAGGATGCGGGTTACGCAGGTCATTGGCGCCAGTATGTTAATCTTCGGGCTGATATTATTTTTTAATACCAGCCTGATTGAGATTTTTACCCGTCTGACGGATTACACCCTGGGTGTAATTTTTGGCGTCGGGGCAGCAACGGTTTGGGTGATATACGGCGTGGCGCAAAAGGTATTGCTGCGTCAACTGGCTTCACCGCAAATCCTGTTTTTGCTGTACACTTTATGTTCTATCGCATTGCTCCCGCTGGCCAGCCCGGCGGTGCTTTCACAGCTCAGCGGCTGGCAGTTTGCCTGTCTGTTGTTTTGCGGCGCGAATACCTTAGTAGGATATGGCGCCTTAGCGGAAGCGATGGCGAGATGGCAGGCAGCTCAGGTCAGTGCTCTTGTGACACTGACCCCGCTGTTTACCCTGCTATTTTCAGATTTATTGGCACTTGCCTGGCCTGACTTTTTTGCTGCACCAGTGCTTAATTTCATTGGTTATCTTGGGGCATTTGTGGTGGTGGCGGGTGCAATGTTTTCCGCAATTGGCCATCGTTGGTGGCCACGTCGGACAGAGCAAAACCTGGTAGCTAAACTTTAGCTGCCCGGCGAATGATTTACGGAGACGGTACAAATGAAGTTTGTTGATGAAGCCACGATTCTGGTTGTGGCCGGTGATGGCGGTAACGGGTGCGTCAGCTTCCGCCGCGAAAAATACATTCCACGTGGCGGTCCTGACGGCGGCGACGGTGGTGATGGCGGCGATGTTTACCTGGTTGCTGATGAGAACCTCAATACGCTGATCGATTTCCGCTTTGTGAAATCTTATCGTGCTGAGCGCGGTACTAACGGTCAGAGCAGCGACTGTACCGGTAAGCGCGGTAAAGATATCACCATTAAAGTGCCTGTCGGAACGCGCGTTCTCGACCAAAGCACGGGTGAAGTCCTGGCCGACATGACCAAAAATGGTCAGATTAATATGGTCGCGAAAGGCGGTTTCCACGGGCTGGGTAACACCCGCTTTAAATCTTCCGTGAACCGTTCACCGCGTCAGAAAACCATGGGCACTAAAGGTGAAGAGCGCGATATCGCACTCGAACTGATGCTTCTGGCTGATGTTGGTATGCTGGGTCTGCCAAATGCGGGTAAATCTACATTTATCCGTTCAGTGTCTGCGGCGAAACCTAAAGTTGCTGATTATCCGTTTACCACGCTGGTTCCGAGCCTGGGCGTTGTCCGTATGGATCATGAGCAGAGCTTTGTGGTTGCAGATATCCCGGGTCTGATTGAAGGGGCATCTGAAGGCGCAGGTCTGGGTATTCGCTTCCTGAAGCACCTCGAGCGTTGCCGTGTTCTTTTGCATCTGATCGACATCGCACCGATTGATGAATCTGATCCGATCGAAAATGCGAAAGTCATCATCAACGAGTTGAAGCAATACAATGCCAAGCTGGCTGAAAAGCCGCGCTGGTTAGTATTCAACAAAGTTGACCTGATCGAAAAAGAAGAAGCGGAAGCACGTGCAAAAGCAATCGCCGATGCTTTGGGTTGGGAAGGTAATTACTATCTGATTTCCGCCGCAAACCGCGAAGGCGTGAATGCGTTGTGCTGGGACGTGATGAAATTCATCAATGAAAATCCTAAGCACATGGCAATCGAAGAAGCTGCGCCAGAGAAAGTTGAGTTCATGTGGGACGACTATCATCGTGAACAACTGGCTGAAGTGGAAGCTGAAGCTGACGACGACTGGGATGATGACTGGGATGAAGATGACGACGAAGGCGTAGAAATCATTTACGAACGTTAATTCCCGTGTATTAGCGACATATCTCTGAAAGAAAGGCTGCCATTGGCAGCCTTTTTCTTTTTAATCGCGTTTTAATCAGAGCGCGTATTAGCGGGCGTCTGGTGAAAGTGTCAGAGAACTTTGTAATGCGACATCCGGTAACCAGCATTGTGCGCTGAGGCCAGTGTTGCCAGTGCGGTTAAGCAGTGTCAGCGTACCGGCATGCAGGTGCGCTATTCGCACCACAATATTTAATCCCAGACCGCTGCCGCCATACCGCTGATCGCTGCGTTTAAACGCCTGTGTCAGCTCGCTGGCTTTGGTCTCATCAATGCCCGGGCCCGCATCATCTATCTGTATCAGGAAGCCGTTATCTTTTGGCGCAATCGTAATTGTGATGTCGCTATTTTCCGGACTGTAACGGTAGGCGTTCTCGACCAGATTCCTCACCATCAACCGCAGCAGCACGGCATCTCCCTGAATTTCAGCAAGCGGCGGTAAGTGTATTTTCAGCTTCTGTCGGCGTTCATCAAGCATTTCGCGTAACTCTTCTTCGAGTGGCATCATGACGTTACTGATCAGATCAACTTGCTGATATTCGCCTTTGGCGAAATTTTGTCCGGCGCGGGCCAGCATGAGCAATTGCTCTATGGTGTGCATCAGCAGGTCGATACGACTTATCAGCGTATCACTGCCTTCCACGCCATTTTTCTGCATGATTTCCAGGTGCAAGCGTACGCCAGCAAGAGGGGTGCGTAGCTCATGCGCCGCATCGGCAGTGAACAATCGTTCCTGCTGAATAGTGCTGGAGAGACGGGAAAATAGCTGGTTCAGCGCATTGGTAACGGCAACAACTTCCCTGATTTCGCTGTTAAGGGGCAGGGGCGAAAGGTTATCAGCAGAGCGGGTTTCAAGACGTTTCTGCAACTGATTGAGCGGACGGATAATCCAGCTGATCGCCCAAAAGGACAGAACCAGTGTAATACTCATCATCAGTAGCGAAGGCGCAATGAGTGAAGCTATCGCTTCTGCGATTTCCCTCTCAACATGCGCGTTCCGTACTTTTGCAGAAAGCGTGTCATTAACCAGTAAATTAATCTGTTCCTGACTTTCATGCCAGAGCCAAAAAACACTGGTGAGCTGAGTGACGAATAAAATCAATGCCAGCATAACCAGCAGGCGGCGACGCATACTGGTCATTGTCGAATTTCCAGCCGGTAGCCAATGCCACGTACGGTGCGGATGACTTCTTTACCGAGCTTACGACGCAGATTATGAACATGGACTTCGAGCGTATTGGAACCCAGATCATCCTGCCAGGTGTAGAGATCCTGCTGAAGTAATTCCCTGTTCACGGTTTGCCCCGCACGCATCATCAGGCGCGACAAAATCGCGAACTCTTTGGGAGTGACTTCCACCGGATTGTTGTCGAGATAAGCCTGTTGCGAGGACAAATTGATTTTCAGATTATCCACTGAAATTTGATTGTCGCTTTGTCCCTGATAACGGCGGATAAGCGCCCTCACGCGGGCCTGTAATTCGACCAGTGCAAAAGGTTTGATCAGGTAATCATCAGCGCCGGCATCAAGACCATCGACGCGGTCTTCTAACGCATCCCGGGCGGTAAGGATAAGAACGGGGAGAGCGATATTCTGGCGTCGCCACTCGCGCAGCAACGTTGCCCCGTCTTTGTCTGGCAAGCCTAAATCCAGGATCACCAGACTGTACTGGCTGGTTTGAATCAGGCTGTGCGCCTCGGCCGCCGTTGAAGCGCAATCGCAGGCATAATTTTCACTGGTAAGTGCCAGCATCAACCCCTGCCGTAAGAGTTCATCATCTTCAACGATCAGTAGTTTCATCTTCTGGCACTTCTCCGTGGTTAATTATTTTGGTAGATATCCTTGTAGAGACGGCTTTCAAAGCGCACCAGCGGAGCCCGTCGTGTGCGTTGATCTTCAGGCGGAACCGCATACCCTGAAAGGAACTGGACGAAGGCCATGCGCTGTCCGCTGGCTGTCGTAATAAAGCCTGCAAGGTTGTAGACACCAGACAGTGAGCCGGTTTTCGCCGACACTTTGCCGTCAACGCCTGCTTCATGCAGACCGCCGCGATATTGCAAGGTTCCGTCATGACCCGCCAATGGCAGCATTGAGATAAAGTCTAACTCTTTATCATGCTGCGCGATGTATTGCAGTACCTGCATCATAGTGGCCGGTGACAACAAGTCATGGCGGGAAAGACCGGAACCATCAACCTGAATAGAGTTACCTAAATCTACGCCTGCTTTCTGACGCAAAATCTGACGGACAGCATCTGAACCGGCACGCCACGTTCCCGGCACGCCAAAACGCTGATGGCCAATTGTCCGAAATACCGTATCGGCGATCATGTTGTCTGATTTCTTGAGCATCTGATGCAACAGATCATGCAACGGCGCCGACTGGGTTTGTGCCAGAACGGTGCCCGCTGGTGTTGGTTGAGTCTGACGCTTCAGCGTGCCATCAATCTGAATATCAGCCTGCAACAGCTCATCTTTTAAAATCGCACCGGCATAACTCGCGCCATCCTGAATAGCGAACGCCAGCGGCAAAGGCTCGCTGCGTTGGGTCAGACAGCCGGTGAGGGTATAGCGGTTGAATTCACCGGGCACGACGTCCAGCTCACAATATTGTGCATCCTGAGACCCTTTCGCCAGAGTGCGCACTTCGCTGAACATATGCACAGGATAGTAAGATGCTACGCGGATAAACGCGTTTTCGTCAGGTTTCGGGGCACTGTACAGTGAGACTGAGAAACAGTTTCTGTCGACAATAGCGGCTGCCGGTGGTGCGCTAAAGCATTGGGTGATGTCGTTCCACGGCCATCCGGGCGCTTTATCATGGCTGGCAAAAACCGAAGTGTTGATCACCACATCGCCGGTAATTTCTTTGACGCCCTGTTTTTTCAACACAGCGACCATATTCCGAATATTCTGACGTTTTAATGTCGGATCACCGGAAAAACGAGCGACCAAATCACCTTTTAATACGCCATCAGAAACCGAACCTGGTGTTTCAAGTGTGGTGGTGAAACGAAAATCAGGCCCAAGCTGCAGCAAAGCCGCCAGCGCGGTCAGAATCTTCATGGTACTGGCGGGTAGCGCCATTTGAGTACCGTGATAGTCTATAGCCGGCGCAGGCGCGCCAATTTTCTGTACCAGCACAGCCAGATTCGTGCCGTCAGGCAGATATTCTGTGTAATTTTCGATCTGAGCCGCATTTGTATTCAGTACAAACGCGCATGCTAATCCACTGACAATTCGTAAAAAACGCATTATTTTGAGTAAAGGCTCTGGGTAACGGCGGGATAATGTGGTGCCATACTACGATGCTACGAACCAAGGCGCAACGTGGCTGAAAGTAAACGATGATCCTCAAGGAACTCTACGTTAAAATACGAATCAAAATGCAAAATGAATCCTGGCCTGGTGGCAACTCCGGGTGAGGTTTTTTTTGTTTTTCGCCAGAGAGTCGGTCAGAAGCGCTGGCTTAATTTCTTACCTGATTCAATCAGGACGGTGTTTACCGAAAGGACCAAGTTAGAGGTAATAAATATATGAAACCGATTCCGATGACATTGCGTGGCGCAGAAAGATTACGTGAAGAACTGGACCATCTGAAAGGTGTCCGTCGCCCGAAAATCATTGCTGATATCGCGACCGCACGTGAACACGGCGATTTGAAAGAGAATGCTGAATACCATGCTGCGCGTGAGCAGCAAGGTTTTTGTGAAGGCCGTATCCAGGAAATCGAAGCCAAGCTGTCGAATGCTCAGGTTATCGATGTGACCAAAATGCCTGCTACTGGCCGCGTGATTTTTGGCGCCACAGTGACCGTGCTGAATCTGGATACTGAGGAAGAGCAAAAATACCGCATTGTCGGCGATGACGAAGCTGATTTTAAACAGAATCTCATTTCTGTTAACTCACCGATTGCACGTGGTTTAATCGGCAAAGAACAGGATGATGTCGTTGTTATCAAAACACCTGGCGGTGATGTTGAGTTTGAAGTATTGAAGGTCGAATACCTCTAAAATCTGCATTAAAAAGGGCGAAACGTAATGTTTCGCCCTGTAATTCTCACATTCATGCAGTGAATTGCTTCACAGTAAATTGAAAACTAAAGTAAAAAGGCCCGCTGAGACCTTCCCCTGAACGTGATTTCGTGGCACCTTTCCGAAAATCTACAGCGCTTTTCGTTAAACCTTAATGGATTAACGCGGTAAGATAATTTTGCGGTCTTCGGTGGAAGGGCGATAAAGTACCAGCATATTGCCGATGACTTGCACATTACACGCCTTGGTTTCACGCACAATCGCGTCTACGATCAAGGTCTTCGTCTCACGTTCTTCTGCCGCGACTTTTACCTTGATCAGTTCGTGATGCTGCAGTGCCTGTTCGATTTCGGCTAACACACCTTCTGTCAGGCCGTTGTTGCCCAGCATAACAACCGGTTTCAGTGGATGTGCCAGACCTTTCAGGTACTGTTTTTGTTTATTGTTAAGATTCATCGTCTTTTTTGCTTAAGTTGGGATTGAAAACGGGTCATTCTACCGCCATCTCATGTATATGACCAACCCGGACTGCTTCGGGAGGCCAATTATACTGACTTAGCCATAGACGCCATGATGCTAACGGCTTGTTCCAAAGGCTCTAACTCAGGGTGGTTGGAAAACTATATGGTTACTAAATAATGTCTAATAAAAAGCGTTCTGCAAGTTCCAGTCGCTGGTTGCAGGAACACTTTAGCGATAAATATGTGCTACAAGCACAGAAAAAAGGGCTGCGCTCCCGTGCCTGGTTTAAACTTGATGAAATACAGCAAAGCGATAAGCTGTTTAAACAAGGTATGACGGTGGTTGATTTAGGTGCAGCGCCTGGCGGTTGGTCACAGTATGTGGCTTCGCAGATCGGTAACAAAGGGCGAATTATTGCTCTTGATCTTTTACCTATGGATCCTATTGTTGGAGTCGACTTCCTTCAGGGGGATTTTCGTGATGAATTAGTTCTCAAAGCGCTGCTCGAACGCGTGGGAGAAAGCAAAGTTCAGGTGGTCATGTCTGACATGGCGCCTAATATGAGCGGTACTCCGGCAGTCGATATTCCAAAATCGATGTATCTGGTTGAATTAGCATTGGATATGTGTCGGGATGTATTAGCACCAGGCGGAAGTTTCCTGGTGAAGGTGTTTCAGGGAGATGGCTTTGATGAATACCTGCGGGAAATTCGCTCCCTGTTTACGAAGGTGAAGATTCGTAAGCCAGACGCTTCCCGAGCACGTTCGCGAGAAGTGTACATCGTAGCGACAGGGCGGAAACTGTAGTTCCCTAACGCTGTTTGTTAACACAGTTGTAATATGAGGTTAATCCCTTGAGTGACATGGCGAAGAACCTGATCCTCTGGTTAGTCATCGCAGTTGTATTGATGTCTGTATTTCAGAGTTTTGGTCCCAGCGAATCTAATGGCAGTAAGGTAGATTACACTACCTTTACAACCGAAGTGGCCCAAGACCAGGTCCGTGAAGTACGTATCAATGGACGTGCGATTGACGTTATCAAAAAAGACAGCAGCAAATACACAACCTATATTCCGGTTAATGATCCTAAATTACTGGATACGCTGCTGAGCAAAAACGTGAAAGTTGTTGGTGAACCGCCTGAACAGCAGAGTTTCCTGGCGACTATCTTCATTTCATGGTTCCCGATGCTGCTTCTGATTGGCGTCTGGATATTCTTTATGCGACAGATGCAGGGTGGCGGTGGCAAAGGCGCAATGTCCTTTGGTAAAAGCAAAGCCCGCATGCTGACGGAAGACCAAATCAAAACGACGTTTGCTGACGTTGCAGGTTGTGACGAAGCGAAGGAAGAGGTGAGCGAGCTGGTAGATTACCTGCGCGAGCCAAGCCGTTTCCAGAAACTGGGCGGTAAGATTCCTAAAGGCGTTCTGATGGTTGGTCCTCCGGGTACCGGTAAAACCTTGCTGGCGAAAGCCATTGCCGGCGAAGCCAAAGTGCCATTCTTTACGATTTCCGGTTCTGACTTCGTAGAAATGTTCGTGGGTGTCGGTGCATCTCGTGTGCGTGACATGTTCGAACAGGCGAAGAAAGCCGCTCCATGTATCATCTTTATCGATGAGATCGACGCCGTTGGCCGTCAGCGTGGTGCAGGTTTAGGTGGCGGTCACGATGAACGTGAACAGACACTGAACCAGATGTTGGTTGAGATGGATGGCTTCGAAGGTAACGAAGGTATCATCGTAATTGCAGCAACTAACCGTCCTGACGTTCTTGACCCGGCATTACTGCGTCCGGGCCGTTTCGACCGTCAGGTTGTTGTAGGCTTGCCAGACGTACGTGGCCGTGAACAGATCCTGAAAGTTCACATGCGTCGCGTTCCGCTGGCAACTGACGTTGATGCGTCTGTGATTGCCCGTGGTACCCCTGGTTTCTCCGGTGCGGACCTGGCTAACCTGGTGAACGAAGCTGCATTGTTCTCTGCACGTGGTAACAAACGTGTGGTGTCGATGGTTGAGTTTGAAAAAGCCAAAGACAAAATCATGATGGGTGCTGAGCGTCGTTCCATGGTGATGACTGAATCGCAGAAAGAGTCCACTGCCTATCATGAAGCAGGCCACGCCATCATTGGTCGTCTGGTTCCTGAACATGACCCGGTGCATAAAGTGACCATTATTCCTCGTGGCCGTGCATTAGGTGTGACCTTCTTCCTGCCTGAAGGCGATGCGATCAGCGCAAGCCGTCAGAAACTGGAAAGCCAGATTTCTACCTTGTACGGTGGTCGTCTTGCTGAAGAGATCATTTACGGCGTGGAAAAAGTGTCTACCGGTGCGTCGAACGACATTAAGGTTGCCACCTCTATTGCCCGTAACATGGTTACGCAGTGGGGCTTCTCAGAGAAATTAGGTCCGTTACTGTATGCGGAAGAAGAAGGCGAAGTCTTCCTCGGTCGTTCAGTTGCGAAAGCTAAACATATGTCTGATGAAACTGCCCGTATCATCGATCAGGAAGTGAAATCTCTGGTTGAGCGTAACTACATTCGTGCGCGTACGTTGCTGATGGAAAACATGGATATCCTTCATTCAATGAAAGATGCCCTGATGAAATACGAAACCATCGATGCGCCGCAAATTGATGACCTGATGAACCGTACGGAAGTTCGCCCGCCTGCTGGCTGGGATGATGCTAACGGTAAAAACGGCAACAATAATTCTAACGACGGCGGTGCTCCAAAAGCGCCAACGCCAGTTGACGAACCTCGCACGCCAAATCCTGGCAACACGATGTTTGAGCAATTCAGCGGCAAATAAGCAGCTGGTTGGAAAATAACGCAGATAACACTCAACCCCGGGCTTGCCCGGGGTTTTTTATGCGTGCATTCTTTGTGTCGGAATTTGAAACTGCCTCAACGAATGACCAGAAGGGACATGATTTATGCACCTCACAGCCAGAGACTCGATACTGGATCTCACTTTTCCCCAGGTGATGGGGATCCTGAATGTTACCCCAGATTCCTTTTCTGATGGCGGACGACACAACACGCTTGATCTTGCGCTTCGCCACGCTCAGGCGATGGTCGATGCCGGCGCGACAATCCTTGATATCGGGGGAGAATCAACGCGTCCGGGCGCTGCTGAAGTCAGCGAAGAGGAAGAACTGGCCCGTGTGGTGCCGGTCGTAGAAGCCATCGCGCGACGTTTTGATGTCTGGATCTCGGTGGATACTTCGAAGGCTTCTGTTATCCGTGAAGCGTCAAATGCCGGTATGCATCTGATTAACGATATTCGCTCGCTTCAGGAGCCAGGGGCATTGCAGGCTGCGGCAGAAACGGGTTTGCCCGTTTGTCTGATGCACATGCAAGGTGACCCGAAAACGATGCAACATGCCCCGCATTACGACAACGTCGTTGCGCAGGTAGACCAGTATTTTGTCGAGCAAATTGCACGTTGTGTGAATGCCGGCATTCCGAAAAGCAAATTGTTGCTCGACCCGGGCTTCGGTTTCGGTAAAAATTTAGAGCATAACTATCAGTTACTCGCCAGACTGGCTGAGTTCCATCACTTCGGGTTACCACTTTTGGTGGGGATGTCGAGGAAATCTATGGTAGGGCAGCTACTGCATGTGTCACCGGAGAAACGCGTGACGGGCAGCGTTGCTTGCGCTGTGATTGCTGCCATGCAGGGAGCTCAGATAGTTCGCGTACATGATGTTAAAGAAACCGTCGAAGCGATGCGTATCGTGGAAGCGACACTTTCTGCAAGGGATAAAAATTAATTATGAGCAACCGTAAATACTTTGGTACTGATGGCATACGTGGAAAAGTAGGCGACAGCCCGATCACCCCTGATTTCGTTCTCAAACTGGGCTGGGCTGCAGGCAAAGTATTAGCGCGTCATGGTTCGGGTAAAGTGATTATCGGCAAAGATACCCGTATTTCCGGCTATATGCTGGAATCTGCACTTGAAGCCGGTCTGGCTGCTGCGGGGCTTTCGGCTTCCTTTACCGGCCCGATGCCAACACCTGCAGTTGCGTATCTGACCCGTACATTCCGTGCTGAAGCCGGGATTGTGATTTCTGCATCGCATAACCCGTTCTACGATAACGGCATAAAATTCTTCACTATTGACGGTACAAAGCTGCCGGACGAAGTGGAAGAAGCCATCGAAGCTGAGCTCGAAAAACCTCTTACTTGCGTGGAATCCGCTGCGTTGGGTAAAGCCAGCCGTATTGTGGATGCTGCCGGCCGCTATATCGAATTCTGCAAAGGGACGTTCCCGAGCGAACTGAGCCTGAACGGACTGAAAATCGTTGTGGATTGTGCCAATGGCGCGACTTACCACATTGCGCCAAGCGTTCTGCGGGAACTGGGCGCTAAAGTGATTACTATCGGCTGCGACCCGGATGGGATGAACATTAACGAAGAGTGCGGTGCGACCGACGTCCGTCAGTTACAGCAACGCGTTCTGGCAGAAAAAGCCCATGTCGGGCTGGCTTTTGACGGCGACGGCGATCGTCTGATTATGGTCGACCATGAAGGTAATAAAGTCGATGGTGACCAGATCCTTTACATCATTGCTCGTGAAGGCTTGCGTCAGGGCCAGCTGAAAGGCGGCGCCGTCGGCACCCTGATGAGTAATATGGGCCTGGAACTGGCATTAAAACAGCTCGGTATTCCATTTACCCGTGCGAAAGTTGGCGACCGTTACGTGCTGGAAAAAATGCAGGAAAAAGGCTGGCGTATTGGTGCTGAGAACTCCGGCCATATCATTCTGCTTGATAAAACCACCACTGGTGACGGCATCGTGGCCGGTTTGCAAGTGCTCACCGCCATGGTTCGCAATCACATGAGCCTGCATGATTTGTGCAGCGGTATGAAATTGCTGCCACAAATCCTGATTAACGTCCGTTTTGCTGGCGAACATGATCCGCTGGAATCCGACGAAGTTAAGCAGGTCACTGCAGATGTTGAAAAACAGTTAGCGGGTCGTGGCCGGGTACTGTTACGTAAATCAGGTACCGAGCCTTTGCTGCGTGTGATGGTAGAAGGCGAAGACGCGGAACTGGTGGAAAAATTGGCTAACCGTATTGCCGATGCGGTAAAAGCAGTCAAAGCGTAACCTGATAAAAAACGGCGAATTTTCGTGATATGCGTGGCTGAACAGCGTCCTGTCAGCCACTTTGCTTCAAATTTGCCGTTTTTTTCCGCAAACGAACATTTTGATGAAGATTGCCCTTGCACGGCAATACGGCTTTGGTTAGTATTCACACCCGCTTCAGTGGGTCCATGAATGACCTGCTAAATGGTGAGAAGCAATTGGCATGCGGTGAACCCGCGAGGATACAGGTACTACTATGTACGACGCTCTTCTGGTGATTTTCCTTATCGTAGCAATCGGGCTTGTTGCTCTGGTTATGCTGCAACAAGGCAAAGGCGCTGATATGGGAGCCTCTTTCGGAGCAGGTGCTTCTGGCACATTGTTCGGTTCGAGTGGTTCCGGTAACTTCATGACCCGTATGACCGGCATTTTGGCAGCACTGTTCTTTATCATTAGTTTGATTCTCGGGAACATGAGCACCAATAAAAGCCAAAAAGGTAGTGAGTGGGAAAACCTGAGTCAGCCAGTGAAAACTGAGCAGACCACTGCACCGGCAGCTCCAGCAGCGCCTAACAGTGACGTTCCTCGCTAAGCAGTAACCTTCTTATCGCAAGAAGTGAAAAGTTTTAAACAGTGGCTTGTACTTGGACAGTATAAGCGATTGTGAAAAAAAAGAGTGCCGAGGTGGTGGAATTGGTAGACACGCTACCTTGAGGTGGTAGTGCCCGAATGGGCTTACGGGTTCAAGTCCCGTCCTCGGTACCAATCTTTGTGATAATTTGCTTTTTAGCGATTATCGGCGTAGTATTTGCCACGTTTTCGGACGCGGGGTGGAGCAGCCTGGTAGCTCGTCGGGCTCATAACCCGAAGGTCGTCGGTTCAAATCCGGCCCCCGCAACCACTTTCCCTAAGTGTTTATTTCAAATAGACTTTCAGTGTCTTCCTGTGATGTTCTGCAGTTCCAATTTGAAAGTTTCTATTTGAAATAACACTTCGCGAAAGTTGTACCGAAGCCGCTATGCGGCGAATAGGGTCCAGTTGCATAAAGCCCCGATTTATCGGGGTTTTTTGTTATTTGGCAACAGAATCACTGGGCTATTTAGCCCTTTTTTTATGTCTTGGGGGTGGGCTTGTCCACATTAGAACAAAAATTAACAGAGCTGATTACAGCACCAGTCGAGGCACTTGGCTTTGAGCTGGTGGGCATCGAGTTCGTTCGGGCTCGCCAATCGACGTTGCGCATCTATATTGATAGTGACGCCGGGATCAATGTTGATGATTGTGCTGATGTCAGCCACCAGGTGAGCGCTGTGCTGGACGTTGAAGATCCAGTCACCGTCGCCTACAACCTGGAAGTTTCCTCTCCAGGCCTTGATCGTCCTATGTTCACCGCTGAACATTATCAACGTTTCCGGGGTGACGAAGTCAGCATTGTTCTGCGTATGGCAGTGCAGAATCGTCGCAAATGGCAGGGCATTATTAAGGCTGTCGAAGGCGAAATGATCACGGTGACAGTGGAAGGGAAAGATGAAGTGTTCGCACTGAGCAACATCCAGAAAGCGAACCTGGTACCCCACTTTTAAAGAGTTTGGAAGAGGCAACTAGGATGAACAAAGAGATTCTGGCTGTTGTAGAAGCAGTTTCTAATGAAAAATCCCTCCCGCGCGAGAAGATTTTTGAAGCGCTGGAAATTGCATTATCAACGGCGACCAAGAAAAAATACGAGCAGGAAATCGAAGTCCGCGTCAGTATTGACCGCAAAACAGGTGACTTCGATACCTTCCGTCGCTGGGTGGCAGTCAACGAAGTGACTCAGCCGACCCGCGAAATCACCCTCGAAGCTGCACAATACGAAGATCCGTCCATCGACCTCGGCGGATATATTGAAGATCAAATCGAGTCGGTCACATTTGACCGCATCACCACGCAAACGGCCAAGCAAGTTATCGTACAGAAGGTACGTGAAGCAGAGCGCGCGATGGTGGTTGATCAATTCCGTGAGCAGCAAGGTGAGATCGTCACCGGCGTGGTTAAGAAAGTTAACCGTGACAGCATCGCTCTGGATTTAGGCAGCAACGCTGAAGCCGTTATTCTGCGTGAAGACATGCTTCCGCGTGAAAACTTCCGCTCCGGCGACCGTATTCGTGGCGTTCTGTATGATGTGCGCCCTGAAGCACGCGGTGCCCAGCTGTTTGTCAGCCGTTCACGTAACGAGATGCTGATTGAGCTGTTCCGCATCGAAGTGCCGGAAATTGGCGAAGAGCTGATTGAGATTAAAGCGGCAGCCCGTGATCCTGGCTCCCGTGCGAAAATTGCAGTAAAAACCAACGACAAACGTATCGACCCGGTCGGTGCTTGTGTCGGCATGCGTGGTGCACGCGTTCAGGCTGTTTCCAGTGAACTGGGCGGTGAACGTATCGATATCATCCTTTGGGATGATAATCCTGCGCAATTCGTTATCAACGCAATGGCACCGGCAGATGTCGCTTCCATCGTGGTTGATGAAGATAAATGCACCATGGATATCGCCGTTGAAGCCAGCAATCTGGCACAGGCGATTGGCCGTAATGGCCAGAACGTGCGTTTGGCCTCCCAATTGTTGAAACAGCATCGTGGTGATGACAAGTGGGAACTGAACGTGATGACAGCAGACGACCTGCAAGCCAAACATCAGGCTGAGGCACACGCTGCGATTGATACCTTCACCAAATACCTGGCCATCGATGAAGATTTCGCCACGGTTCTGGTAGAAGAAGGTTTCTCAACGCTTGAAGAACTGGCTTATGTGCCAGTCAACGAGCTGCTTGAAATTGACGGCCTGGATGAAGACACCGTGGATGCGCTGCGCGAACGTGCAAAAGAAGCGCTGACCACACTGGCTTTAGCTCAGGAAGAAAGTCTCGGTGACAAAAAGCCTGCTGACGATCTGCTTAACCTGGCGGGTCTGGAACGTAGCATGGCATTTAAACTGGCTGCACAAGGGGTTTGTACGCTGGAAGATCTTGCCGAGCAGGGTGTCGACGATCTGGCTGATATTGAAGGTCTTAGTGACGAGCAGGCTGGTGAACTTATCATGGCCGCGCGCAATATCTGCTGGTTTGGCGACAACGCGTAATAAACTGTAGCAGGAAGGAACAGCATGACAGATGTAACTGTAAAAGCGCTGGCGGCAGAGATTCAGACTCCGGTAGATCGCCTGGTACAGCAATTTGCTGATGCAGGGATCTCAAAGTCCGAAACTGACTCTGTGACCCAGCAAGAAAAAGAGACTTTATTGGCGCACCTGAATGGCGGAAATGCCGGTGCGACAAACAAACTGACGTTACAACGCAAAACGCGTAGTACACTGAATATTCCGAGCACCGGCGGGAAGAGTAAATCGGTGCAAATCGAGGTCCGCAAGAAACGCACTTATGTTAAACGTGATATGACCGAGGCAGAAGTTGCCCAGGCCGAAGCGGAAGAGCAGGCGAAGCGTGACGCGGAAGAACAGGCACAGCGTGCAGCAGCGGAGCAAGCCCAGCGCGAAGCTCAGGAAAAAGCCAAACGCGCCGCCGAAGAGCAAGCTAAACGTGAGGCCGCTGATAAAGCTAAGCGTGATGCAGCGGAAAAAGATAAAGTGACCAACCAAAATACCGATGAAGTAACTAAACCAGCTCAGGCAGAGAAAGCACGCCGTGAAGCTGAAGCCGCAGAGCTGAAACGCAAAACGGAAGAAGAAGCCCAGCGTAAGATTGAAGAAAACGCCAAGCGCATCGCAGAAGAAGCCCGTAAAATGGCTGACTCTGGTGTCTGGACTGAAGCTACCGCACCAAGCGAATCAGAATCTGCTGACTACCATGTCACCACTTCTACCCATGCTCGTGCTGCTGAAGACGAAAATGACGCCAAAGTTGAAGGCGAACGTCGTAGCCGTACTCGCGGTGGCAAAGCGACCAAACAGAAAAAAGGCAACAAGCTGTCCGAATCTAAAGCGGATCGCGAAGAAGCCCGTGCTGTTGGCCGTAACGGTAAAGGTAAGCGTAAGCCAAGTACCTTACAGCAGAGCTTTAACAAGCCTGTTGTTGCCGTTAACCGTGATGTTGTAGTGGGTGAAACCATTACTGTTGCTGAGCTGGCAAATAAAATGGCAGTTAAAGGTTCTCAGGTCATCAAAACCATGATGAAACTGGGCGCCATGGCCACCATCAACCAGGTTATTGATCAGGAAACTGCTCAGCTGGTTGCGGAAGAAATGGGCCACAAAGTTATCCTGCGTCGTGAGAATGAGCTGGAAGAAGCGCTGATGAGCGATCGTGATACCGCTTCTTCTGCTGCCGCTGAGCCACGTGCTCCGGTTGTGACCATCATGGGCCACGTTGACCACGGTAAAACCTCATTGCTTGACTACATTCGTTCAACGAAAGTGGCAGCAGGCGAGGCCGGTGGTATTACCCAGCATATCGGTGCTTACCACGTAGAAACCGAAAACGGCATGATCACCTTCCTGGATACTCCGGGACACGCCGCGTTTACTTCAATGCGTGCTCGTGGTGCTCAGGCAACGGATATCGTTGTACTGGTTGTTTCTGCAGATGATGGCGTAATGCCACAAACCATCGAAGCCGTACAGCATGCGAAAGCTGCTGGCGTGCCAATCGTGGTTGCAGTGAACAAAATTGATAAGCCAGACTCTGATCCGGACCGCGTTCGTACCGAACTCTCTCAGTATGGCGTTATGCCAGAAGAGTGGGGCGGTGAATCTCAGTTCATCCATGTGTCTGCGAAAGTGGGTACCGGTATCGACGATTTGCTGCAAGCTATCTTGCTGCAAGCCGAAGTTCTGGAACTGAAAGCAGTTCGCACCGGCATGGCAAGCGGCGTTGTGATCGAGTCCTTCCTGGACAAAGGTCGTGGCCCGGTTGCAACCGTTCTGGTTCAGGAAGGTACTCTGAACAAAGGCGACATCATTCTTTGTGGCTTCGAATACGGCCGTGTCCGTGCGATGCGTGACGAAATGGGTCGTGACATTACGTCTGCGGGTCCTTCTATTCCTGTCGAAGTTCTGGGTCTGTCCAGCGTTCCGGCTGCGGGTGATGAAGTGACTGTTGTTCGTGACGAGAAGAAAGCGCGTGAAGTTGCTCTGTATCGTCAGGGTAAATTCCGCGAAGTGAAACTGGCTCGTCAGCAGAAATCTAAACTGGAAAACATGTTCGCGAACATGACTGAAGGCGAAGTTTCTGAACTGAACATCGTTCTGAAATCTGACGTTCAGGGTTCTTGCGAAGCGATTTCCGATGCGTTGCAGAATCTGTCTACTGACGAAGTTAAAGTTAAAATCGTCGGTATGGGTGTCGGTGGTATCACCGAGACTGACGCAACACTGGCCGCTGCTTCCAACGCGATCATCCTGGGCTTCAACGTCCGTGCAGATGCTTCTGCCCGCCGTGTCGTAGAAAGCGAAAGCCTGGATCTGCGTTACTATTCCGTTATCTATAACCTGATTGACGAAGTTAAACAGGCGATGAGCGGTATGTTGGCGCCAGAATACAAACAGCAAATCATCGGCCTGGCTGAAGTTCGTGACGTGTTCAAGTCACCGAAATTCGGCGCTATTGCAGGTTGTATGGTGACTGAGGGTATGATCAAGCGTAACAACCCAATCCGTGTACTGCGTGAAAACGTAGTGATCTACGAAGGCGAACTGGAATCCCTGCGTCGCTTCAAAGATGACGTTGCTGAAGTTCGTAACGGCATGGAATGTGGTATCGGCGTTAAGAACTACAACGATGTGCGTACTGGCGATGTGATCGAAGTCTTCGAAATCATCGAGATCAAACGTACTATCGCTTAACGTTTGCGAAGTAGCTGATATCCAGATGGGGGGCCTTGCGCCCCCTTATTTGTCTGGAGCAAGTGAGGAGAAAAGCATCATGGCAAAAGAATTTAGCCGTACTCAGCGCGTCTCTCAGGAGATGCAAAAAGAAATCGCCATCATCTTACAGCGTGAAGTCAAAGACCCGCGCGTAGGCATGGCGACCGTTTCAGGCGTTGAAGTTTCACGTGACCTGGCCTATGCCAAAGTGTTCGTGACCTTCCTGGACGTGCTGACGACTGACAATCACGATCCTGATCGTGTGAAGAATGGCATCAAAGCTTTGCAGGACGCGTCAGGTTTCATCCGTACGCTGATCGGTAAAGCGATGCGTTTGCGTGTCGTACCAGAACTGACTTTCGCTTACGACAACTCTTTGGTTGAAGGTATGCGTATGTCCAATCTGGTGACCAACGTCGTGAAGAACGATGCTGAACGCCGTTCAGCTGCAGGCGATGACGAGGAAGTATAATGAGTCGCCCACGCCGCCGCGGCCGTGATATACACGGTGTTCTGCTACTGGACAAATCTTTAGGCTTGTCTTCTAACGATGCCCTGCAAAAGGTTAAACGCCTTTATAACGCTAACCGGGCAGGACATACCGGCGCGCTCGATCCTTTAGCCACTGGCATGTTGCCGCTGTGCTTAGGCGAAGCGACCAAGTTTTCCCGTTTCCTGCTCGATTCTGACAAACGTTATCGCGTGATTGCCCGTATGGGACAACGCACGGATACGTCAGATGCTGAAGGTGCCATCATTTCTGAACGTGAAATGGCCTTCACTCAGCAGCAACTGGACGACGCTCTCGACAGTTTTCGCGGGGAAACCCGGCAAATCCCTTCCATGTATTCTGCATTGAAATATGAAGGGAAAAAACTGTACGAGTACGCACGTCAGGGCATCGAAGTTCCGCGAGAATCCCGCAGCATCACCGTGTATGAACTCAATTTCATCCGCTGGGAAAGCTTCGAGGTTGAATTAGAAATCCACTGTTCCAAAGGCACATATATCCGCACGATTGTGGATGATCTGGGCGAAAAATTGGGCTGTGGTGCGCACGTGACTTATTTGCGTCGTTTGCAGGTCGCAACCTATCCTTCAGAGCGTATGGTCACCATGGAAAAACTCCATGAACTGATCGCTCAGGCAGAAGAGCAGGGCATAGAGCCACGCTTACTGCTGGATCCTTTGTTGTTGCCTATGGACAGCGCGTGTGAAGACTTCCCGGAAGTGAACCTGCTCCCTGTCGTCGCCGGATATGTTAAACAGGGCCAACCTGTTCAGGCATCTGGCGCACCGGTCAGTGGCATGGTTCGCATCACTGAAGGCGAAGAACGTAAGTTTATCGGTGTGGGCGAAATTGATGATGACGGCCGCATTGCGCCGCGTCGTCTGGTCGTCGAATACACGGATTAAGCGCTTTCTGCTCACCTTGCGATCACATATAGCAAAGGGTAGAATAGCGCAGCTTATGCATTGGGTTGCTGAATTAGAGATCGGCACCCGTTTAATTATCTATAATATTTTGGAGTAAGATTATGTCTCTAAGCGTTGAAGCTAAAGCTCAAATCGTTTCCGACTTCGGTCGTGGCACTAACGACAGTGGTTCTACCGAAGTTCAGGTTGCTCTGCTGACTGCTCAAATTAACCATCTGCAAGGTCACTTTGCAGAGCACAAAAAAGATCACCACAGCCGTCGTGGTCTGCTGCGTATGGTTTCTCAGCGTCGTAAACTGCTGGACTACCTGAAGCGTAAAGATGTAGCACGTTACACCAGCCTGATCGAACGTCTGGGTCTGCGTCGCTAATCAAGCGAGTTTCAGTGTAAAGGGGCCAATAGGCCCCTTTATTCTAGGAAGCAACGCCAAATCAGGGTACTGTATGGCTGCTGTTTCTGTTGTTATTCTAAGTACATGAACTTCCGTTACAGATGTTTTCGCGCGGCTAATGAGAGACTTTATTACCACATTGCCAGGTATATAAGGATTGTCATTAGTCGCGAGAATGTAGTGAGAAGCTCGGATATTGATCGGCGTGAACTGCTGTCATAACAGCTGCGCGTCATACAAAAGGACATTACATTGCTTAATCCGACTATTCGTAAATTCCAATACGGCCAGCACACCGTTACGCTGGAAACCGGCATGATGGCTCGTCAGGCAACTGCCGCTGTTATGGTTAGCATGGACGACACTGCGGTATTCGTTACCGTTGTTGGCCAGAAAAAAGCTAAACCAGGTCAGAGCTTCTTCCCGCTGACTGTTAACTATCAGGAGCGTACTTACGCTGCTGGTCGTATTCCGGGTAGCTTCTTCCGTCGTGAAGGCCGTCCAAGCGAAGGCGAAACTCTGACTTCACGTCTGATTGACCGTCCGATTCGTCCTCTGTTCCCGGACTCCTTCCTGAATGAAGTTCAGGTTATCGCGACTGTGGTTTCCCTGAACCCACAAGTTAACCCTGACATCGTTGCGATGATCGGTGCGTCTGCTGCCCTGAGCCTGTCTGGTATTCCATTCAACGGCCCAATCGGTGCTGCACGCGTTGGTTACATCAACGACCAGTACGTTCTGAACCCAACCGCAGATGAGCTGAAAACAAGCCGTCTGGACTTGGTTGTTGCCGGTACTCAGGGCGCGGTTCTGATGGTTGAATCTGAAGCTGAAGTGCTGAGCGAAGATCAGATGCTGGGCGCGGTCGTATTCGGCCACGAACAACAACAAATCGTTATCGACAACATCAACTCACTGGTTGCTGAAGCCGGTAAGCCAAAATGGGACTGGCAGCCTGAAGTGGTTAACGCTGAGCTGCACGCTCGCGTGGCTGCACTGTCTGAATCCCGTCTGGGTGATGCGTACCTGATCACCGAGAAACAAGAGCGTTACAACCAGATTAACGTCATCAAATCTGACGTTGTTCAGGCTCTGCAAGCTGAAGACGACACTCTGGACGCTGGCGAAATCTCTGACATTCTGGGCAGCATCGAGAAGAACGTGGTTCGTAGCCGTGTTCTGCGTGGCGAGCCACGTATCGATGGCCGCGAAAAAGACATGATCCGTGGTCTGGATGTGCGTACTGGTGTTCTGCCACGTACTCACGGTTCAGCGCTGTTCACCCGTGGTGAAACTCAGGCACTGGTTACTGCAACACTGGGTACTGCCCGCGATGCACAGAACCTGGATGAGCTGATGGGCGAGAAAACTGACAGCTTCCTGTTCCACTACAACTTCCCTCCGTACTCTGTCGGTGAGACCGGTATGGTAGGTTCGCCAAAACGTCGTGAGATTGGTCATGGCCGTCTTGCTAAACGTGGCGTACTGGCGATGATGCCAAAACCAGAAGACTTCCCGTACACCGTACGTGTGGTATCTGAAATCACTGAATCTAACGGTTCATCTTCAATGGCTTCCGTTTGTGGCGCATCTCTGGCCCTGATGGATGCAGGCGTGCCGATTAAAGCCGCTGTTGCGGGTATCGCAATGGGTCTGGTTAAAGAAGGCGAAAGCTTTATCGTTCTGTCCGACATTCTGGGTGACGAAGATCACCTGGGCGACATGGACTTTAAAGTGGCCGGTAGCCGCGACGGTATCACCGCGCTGCAGATGGACATTAAAATCGAAGGTATCACCCGCGAAATCATGCAGGTGGCTCTGAACCAGGCTAAGGGTGCGCGTCTGCACATTCTGGGCGTGATGGAACAGGCTATCAGCACACCACGTGGCGATATCTCTCAGTTTGCTCCACGTATTCACACCATCAAGATCAGTCCGGACAAAATCAAGGACGTGATCGGTAAAGGTGGTTCTGTGATCCGTGCTCTGACTGAAGAAACCGGCACCACTATCGAAATCGAAGATGACGGTACTGTGAAAATCGCAGCTACCGATGGCGAGAAAGCTAAATATGCTATCCGTCGTATCGAAGAGATCACTGCTGAAATCGAAGTTGGCCGTATCTATCAGGGTAAAGTGACCCGTATCGTAGACTTTGGTGCGTTTGTTGCCATCGGCGGCGGTAAAGAAGGTCTGGTACACATCTCTCAAATCGCTGACAAGCGTGTAGAGAAAGTGACTGATTACCTGCAGATGGGTCAGGAAGTTCCGGTTAAAGTTCTCGAAGTTGACCGTCAGGGTCGTGTGCGTCTGAGCATCAAAGAAGCTACCGCACCTACTCAGGACGAAACAACTGAGCAACCTGCAGCAGAATAATCTGTAACAGAAGTTTTACAGCTCCTTTCCACATGGGGAGGAGCTGTTCGTCTCACGGACGCAGGACGCGTTTGTGTTAAGCAAGCGGATGACAGGATGTTCATCCAATGTTTGTCTCCGGGAGTAGAAATGAAGCCTTTCTTGCGCTGGTGTTATGTTGCGACAGCACTTATGTTGGCAGGATGCAGCAACCATGATTGGCGTAAAAACGAAGTTCTGGCGATTCCGTTGCAGCCGACGTTGCAGCAGGAAGTCATCCTGGCACGCATGGAACAAATACTTGCCAGCCGGTCATTAACCGATGATGAGAGAGCACAGCTATTATATGAGCGCGGTGTGCTGTATGATAGTCTCGGGCTAAGAGCACTGGCGCGAAATGATTTTTCACAAGCGCTGTCTATTCGTCCTGATATGCCAGAAGTTTTTAACTACCTGGGGATTTACCTAACGCAGGCAGGCAATTTCGATGCTGCCTATGAAGCGTTTGATTCTGTACTAGAGCTTGATCCAACTTACAACTACGCGCGTTTGAACCGAGGTATCGCCCTGTATTACGGTGGCCGATTCTCGTTAGCGCAGGATGATCTGCAGGCGTTTTATCGAGACGATCCAAATGATCCCTTCCGTTCGTTATGGCTTTATCTTGCGGAGCGAGAAATCAATCCGAAGAATGCCGAAGTAGCGCTCCAGGAGCGTTATGACAAAGCGGACAGAGGGCAATGGGGATGGAATATCGTCGAATTCTACCTGGGCAAAATCAGCGAATCTACGCTGATGGAACGCCTCAAGGCAGAAGCAACGGATAACACTTCGCTCGCTGAGCATCTCAGTGAAACTGACTTCTATTTAGGTAAGCATTACCTAAGTCTGGGGGACAAGAACAGCGCCGCGGCACTGTTCAAACTGACGGTAGCTAACAACGTCCATAACTTCGTTGAGCACCGCTATGCATTGTTGGAATTGGCGCTTTTGGGCCATGAGCAAGACGACCTATCAGAATCGGACCAGCAATAGCTGACGACACCAATCAGCCTTTTTAATCATGGTATTTACCATTTTTAAGCGCCTTAACGGGCGAGGGTTGCTTTGTTCGTTTTATAATCTAATTTGAGCCGGTTCACACTTTTCAATGAAAATGACTGAAAATTTTCTCGACGAGTTATGTAGACTGGCTGCCATTATTAATGAGGCACGTGTACATGACTACTGAGCTTGAAACCTCTTTTGCTGACCTGGGGCTGTCTGCTCCGATCATTTCTGCCCTGACTGATTTGGGCTATGAAAAACCTTCACCAATCCAGGCTGAGTGTATTCCTCACCTGTTAAATGGCCGCGACGTTCTGGGCATGGCTCAGACAGGTTCCGGTAAAACAGCTGCATTCTCCTTACCGCTGTTGCATAACATTGATGCTTCACTGAAAGCACCACAAATTCTTGTTCTGGCACCGACCCGCGAACTGGCGGTTCAGGTTGCTGAAGCAATGACTGATTTCTCTAAACATATGCATGGCGTGAATGTGGTTGCCCTTTACGGCGGCCAGCGCTATGACGTTCAGCTGCGCGCACTGCGTCAGGGACCACAAGTTGTTGTGGGTACCCCGGGCCGTCTGCTGGACCACCTGAAACGCGGTACCCTGAACCTCTCAAACCTGAGCGGCCTGGTGCTGGACGAAGCTGATGAAATGCTGCGTATGGGCTTCATCGAAGACGTCGAAACTATCATGGCGCAGATCCCGGCTGAACATCAGACCGCGTTGTTCTCTGCAACCATGCCAGAAGCTATCCGTCGTATTACCCGTCGCTTCATGAAAGAGCCTCAGGAAGTACGTATCCAGTCAAGCGTGACTACCCGTCCAGACATCAGCCAGAGCTACTGGTCTGTCTACGGTCTGCGTAAAAACGAAGCGCTGGTGCGTTTCCTTGAAGCAGAAGATTTTGATGCGGCGATTATCTTCGTTCGTACCAAAAACGCGACCCTGGAAGTGGCTGAAGCCCTGGAACGTAGCGGCTACAGCAGCGCTGCACTGAACGGTGATATGAACCAGGCGCTGCGTGAGCAGACTCTGGAACGTCTGAAAGATGGCCGTCTGGACATTCTGATCGCAACCGACGTGGCAGCACGTGGTCTCGACGTAGAACGTATCAGCCTGGTTGTTAACTACGACATCCCGATGGACTCAGAATCTTACGTTCACCGTATCGGTCGTACCGGTCGTGCTGGCCGTGCGGGTCGCGCATTACTGTTCGTTGAGAACCGTGAGCGTCGTCTGCTGCGTAACATTGAACGCACCATGAAGCTGACCATTCCAGAAGTTGAAATCCCAACTGCAGAAGTACTGGGCGAACGTCGTCTGGCTAAATTCGCAGCGAAAGTTCAGCAGCAACTGGAAAGCAGCGATCTGGATCAGTACCGTGGTCTGCTGGCTAAACTGCAACCTGCAGAAGAGCTGGACATCGAAACACTGGCTGCGGCACTGCTGAAAATGGCACAGGGCGAACGTCCTCTGATCGTTGCAGCGGATCCGGTCTTCAAAAGCCGTCCACCACGTCGTGAATTCGAAGATCGTGGCGACCGTGGCGATCGTCGTGACCGTCCGGCTCGCAGCAACGACCGTCCTGCACGTGATGGCGACAGCCCACGTCGTGAGCGTCGTGACGCTGGCGAAATGGAACTGTATCGCATCGAAGTGGGTCGTGATGATGGTGTTGAAGTTCGTCACATCGTTGGCGCTATCGCTAACGAAGGCGACATCAGCAGCCGTTACATCGGTAACATCAAGCTGTTCGGTACGCACTCAACTATCGAACTGCCTAAAGGTATGCCGGGCGAGATCCTGTCTCACTTCACCCGTACGCGTATCCTGAACAAACCGATGAACATGCAGCTGATCGGTGATGCAGTGCCACAGGCTCCACGTCGTGATCGTCCGGCCGGTGCTGGCGGTGAGCGTCGTGGTAACGGTGCTCCGCGTCCTTTCAACGGTGAACGTCGTGAAGGTGGCCGTGGTAACGGTGCTCCGCGTTCTTTCAGCGGTGATCGTCGTGAAGGTTCTTCAGCAGCTGGTGACCGTCGTCCGCCAAGCCGCGCACCACGTCGTACTACTGACGCATAATCTGAATCCAGCTCGCTGAGCTTCAGATGACTTAACGTCAGAAAATAAAAAACCAGCCTTCATCGGGCTGGTTTTTTTTCGTCTGTAATTTACTTTCGTCCGCCATTTACTACGAGGGTCAGCTGATGCGCTGCTCTTTGACCAGATCGCCCTGCAACTGAGACACAATTTCGAACGAATGCAGACGAGCCTGGTGATCAAAAATCTGACCGTTGATCATCAGCTCATCGGCTTCGGTTTCACGCAGGATATTTTGCAGCCCCTGACGCACTGTTTCTTTGTTACCGACCACAGACATGCGCAGCGCGTTATCGACGCCAAAGCGTTCCTGAGCTGACCACAGGCTTTCAATGTTATCGACCGGCGCAGGGAGTTTACCCGGCATTCCGCGGCGCAGATTAATGAACTGCTGCTGATTGGAGGTAAACATCCGGCGCGCTTCTTCATCGGTGTCTGCGGCAATCGCGTTGATGCACACCATCGCGTGTGGCTTCTCAAGCTGAGCGGAAGGCTGGAATTTGCTGCGATAAATCGCCAGTGCCTGATACAGCATGTCCGGTGCAAAATGTGAGGCGAAGGCAAATGGCAGGCCAAGAGCCGCCGCCAGTTGCGCGCTGTAAAGGCTGGAGCCGAGTAACCAGAGTGGCACATGCAAACCTTGTCCCGGCACGGCCTGTACGGCCTGCTGCGGCTGAACGTCACCGAAATACATCTGCAATTCCTGTACATCCTGCGGGAAGTTATCGATTTCACCGGAAAGATGACGGCGCAGTGCAATCATGGTGCGCTGGTCTGTTCCAGGCGCGCGGCCGAGTCCCAGATCTACACGATTTGGATACAGCGTGGCGAGCGTGCCGAACTGTTCAGCAATCACCAGCGGGGAGTGGTTTGGCAGCATCACACCGCCGGAACCTACGCGGATCGTTTTGGTTCCGCCCGCGATGTAACCCAGCAGCACGGAGGTCGCTGCACTGGCGATACCGGTCATGTTGTGATGTTCTGCCATCCAGTAACGCTGGTAGCCCCACTTCTCAGCGTGCTGCGCCAGTTCAAGGGAACACTGGAATGCCCGGGCCGGATCGGCTCCTTGCGGAACCGGCGCCAGATCGAGCACGGAAAGGGGAACGGTGTTTTTATCAGACATAATCACGGCTCACTCATCAAAGGAAAGTGCGGAGAAAGCATTCACTCCGCTCATAATTAGAACGAGTATTACCCAATAACTACTGATTGAATACGGCATTTGTGCCCTTAATTGCCGTTAAAACATCCTTAAAATCGATTTGAGTAACTTAAATTATAGTTTCTATGAATATGTTGTTTTGTGTTAAACAGTCTTTGTTCATCCCGCTATGATTTGACACAAGCGCACACGCGCCTTTAAGAACGGGCGTTGGCGGGAAAGGACAATCATGGAATGGAGAACCAAAAGCCGATGATAAACACAGGCAAACAAAAAGGATGAAGCACCGATGAGTAAACGAATATTATTGACCCTGTTGCTGGTTGCGGCGGCGGTTTCTCTGGCGGTGCTGTTTCGTGCGCACAATCAGGATTTACTGTTACAGGGAGAAGTCGATGCGCCAGAAGTGATTGTGGCGTCGAAATCGAAAGGCCGCGTGATTGAACGTCATGTTGAACGCGGTGACGATGTAAAAGCCGGGCAATTGCTGATAACTCTCGACAGCCCGGAAATGATGGCGCAATTACGCGCTGCCGAAGCTGCCCGCGATCAGGCAAAAGCGCAGCTCGATCTCTCGGTTAACGGTACCCGCGAAGAAAGTATCCGTAACCTCAAAGCCACCCTGGCGCAGTCTCAGGCAGAATATGTGAACGCCCGCGATCTCTACAACCGCAATGTCAAAGTGGCGGCTAAAGGGTTTATTTCAGCTTCTGATTTAGAAGATTCCCGCCGCGCCCGCGACAGCGCATATGCACAAGTTCTGGTCGCTAAAGCCAATCTTGATGAAGGCGTAAACGGCGACCGCGTGGAACAGCGCGAAAGCTATGCCGCGCAGCTGCGTCAGGCGGAAGAAGACTTGCTGGAAGTAAAAGCGCAGACCGATGACTTACAGGTTAAAGCGCCGGTCGATGGTGAAGTGGGGCCGATCCCGGTAGAAGTCGGCGAACTGGAAAGTGCCAACAGTCCTTTGCTGACATTGGTCCGTCTGCCAGACGCCTATTTCGTCTTTAACCTGCGTGAAGATATTCTGGCTGGCGTGCGCAAAGGCGACAAAGTGCAGATGCGCGTTCCCGCGCTGAATAACCAGTTGATCGAAGCCGAAGTTCGCTATATCGCGCCGCTCGGTGACTATGCGACCAAACGCGCCACGCGCGCGACAGGTGACTTCGATTTAAAAACCTTTGAAGTGCGTCTTTACCCTGCGAAACCGGTGCCCGGACTGCGTCAGGGCATGAGTGCATTGTGGCAATGGAAAGCGAAGTGAAGCCGGTCAAAGCGCCACGCAGTGAAAGGGTAAAAGCCGCATGGCGCTGTTTCAGCCGCTCTTTTACCCGTGAAGTGAATCACGCCTTTCGCAAACCGGTGATCCACTGGCTGTGCTGGATTTTCCCTTTGCTTCTGTTTGGTCTTATCAGCAACAACTTTTCCGAAGGCACATTGCTGGATTTACCGGTGTCTGTGGTCGATAACGATCACAGCTCATTATCCAAAACGCTTACCCGCAAACTGGACGCCGGTTCACACGCGCATGTGCAGGCGTTCGAAGGCGGTTTACCGGAAGCGGAATACCGTCTGCGTACCGCGCAGGATTATGCGCTGTTGTATATTCCCAATGATTTTGAAGCCGACGTACTGGCTGGAAAACAGCCGAGCGTAGTGCTGTATTACAATGCGTTGTTTTACGGTGCCGGTCTGTATTCCACGCAGGATTTCAGCGGGCTGATCACCGAACTGAACACCAGTTACCGTTCGATTATTGCGACTGAAATCGGCAAAACGCTGCCATCGCTGGCCAGCGTCGATTTATCCTACGGCAGCCTGTTTAACGCCAGCGGCAGTTACATCTATTACCAGCAATTCGCCGCGACGATTCACCTGCTGCAACTGTTTACCGTGACCTGCATGATCTACGTGATGGCGCGCAGCCAGGCGTTGCTCAGTGCGCCGTCATTTACGCTGGCGCTGCTCGGCAAACTTGCACCCTATACGCTGTGTTTCACCACGTTACTGATGGTGGAAATCGCGATGCTGGTTGGATTCTTTGACGCCCGCGTCAGCGGCAATCCTTTGTATATGGTGGTGATTGGCTTCTTCTATGTGATCGCTGCGCAAAGCCTCGGGCTGTTACTTTTCACCTTCACCAAAACCACCATTACCGCTTACACCATGATGGGGATTTTCGTCAGTATCGCGCTGACTTTCTCCGGAATGGCGGTACCGGTGCTGTCGATGCCGCTGCCAGCGCGCATTATTTCCGGCATTGAGCCGCTCAGCTATGCACTGGCCGCGATGTTTGACGTTTTCCTGCGGGAAGTCTCGGTGCGCGGTATTCTGATGGTGTGCTTCATCCTGCTCATTTATCCGCTGCTGACCGGCCTGCTGGTGCGCAGACGCCTCTACATGCGGCTTAAACGACAGGAGGCAGGCCAGTGACCCGTCGTGAATGGTTTAAAACCTGGTGGACGACATTCCGTAAAGTGCTCACCGGTTTGCTCGACAAGCCAATGTGGATGATGTTACTGCTGTCATTGTGCGTGATGAGCCTGGTCTATGCGAACCGCACGGTGTGGGATTTGCCGGTGGCGGTGGTCGATCAGGATCACAGCACCGCCAGCCGGATGCTGACTCGTCAGCTGGACGCCACTTCCAAAGTCGCGACGGTGGCTTACGACAGCCTGGCGCAGGCCGAACACGATCTGGCGCTGCGTAAGCTTTTCGCGGTGATCATCATGCCGGTCGATCTTGAGAAGAAGATCCTCGCAGGGCAGAACATTGTGATCCCGGTGTACGGCGATGCGACTAACCGGCTGGCGAACGGGCAGATCCAGCAGGATGTGCTGGCGGCGTATCAGGCAATTCTCACGCAATACAACACGGATTTGTTGCTGAGCAGCGGCTTCAGTGAGCGGCAGGCCAGCGTGGTGCTTTCGCCGATTGTCGGACAGACGCTGGATGTGTTTAACCCCGGCATCAGCTTTGCGGCGATTATTTTCCCCGGCCTGCTGGTGATGTTATTGCAGCACTCATTATTGATCGCCAGCGTGCGCGTGAGCATTGTACTCAACAGCGGACCTTCCGGAAAACCGGCGATACCGGCGTTTCTGGGCGGTATTTCGGCGCTGATCCCGGTCTGGCTGTTTCTGTCGATCGTCTTGTTTGTGCTGTGGCCATGGATCCTGGGTTACCGGCAAACGGCCAGCATTCCTGAAATTTTGCTGCTGACCTTCCCGTTCCTGCTGGCAGTGCTGGGGCTCGGGAAACTGGTGACGGAATGCCTGCGTAGCGTCGAACTGATTTACCTGACGCTGGCCTTTATCACCACACCGGTCTTTTTATATTTCCGGCACTATCTGGCCGTTACAGGCGATGCCCGCCTGGGTCAGGGGCGTTTCGTCTATGCTGCCTTCAACCTGGGCGACCAAAGCTATTGCCGGTGTGAATCAGATGGGGCTGCCGTTTAAAGATGTGGGCGGCGATATTCTGATGCTGCTGATCTTGTGCCTGTTTTACACCTTTATCGGCATTGCCGTGGGGATGCTGCGTGATGGCGTCCGGCTCAGAGCGATGTTCCGGCCGAAGCACAGAAATTCGTGATAAAAAAAGGGAGATGACCGCCAGGTCTTCTCCCTTTTCACTGCAACAGGCGCTGTCAGGGGCGCAGTTCCAGCCCGGCGACGCGCTGCCAGTAGCCGTTACAGTCGGCGTTATCGGTGAGTGTCAGTGGCAGCAAACCGCTTTCATTGTTACGGAACGCTTCCAGTGTAGCGAGGGTATCTTTGGTTTCCGGCGACAGGCGCACGATATCGACTAATCCCTGCATTGATACCAGTTCATTGCCGAGGTTATAGCAGTAGCCGCTCTGCGTCTGAATGCCGTTGAGCACGAACACCTGCTGATTTTCCTGCGACAGCATTTTGCGCCCCTGCGGATAACTGATGCAGCATGTTTCGCATTCATCTTTCGCACGGTTTTCAGAACGAGCCGTGAAACAGCGCGCCGAATAGGCCAGCGGTAAATGTCCGTACGACAGCACTTCCACTTCAAACTTATTGCGGATACCCAGGTCATCGCACTGGTTCAGCAGATTGACCAGCCAGTCACGTGAAAGCTCGACCGGCATACACCAGCGCATCATGCCCTGTTTTTGCAGGATTTTTAGCGTGACGGCGTTGTAGCAGTTCAGCGCATGACCGACGACAAACGGCAGATTGCGTTCGGCTGCCATGTTCACCGCGCCGAAATCGTTAGCTTCCAGCAGAAACTCGCCGTTTTCTACATAGCGTTTCAGTTCATTCAGTTCAGACGGTGCCTGCAACAAGGCCAGCGTGGAAATCACCACCTGTTTACCGGATGCGGCCAGCTGACGCGCGACCTCCATCCAGTCATTCACTTTCATCTCACGGCGTTTAGTACAGACATTTTCACCGAGATAAATGATATCTGCACTGCTGTCCGCTGCGGCCTGATAAAACGCTTCAACCTGCGTTTTCGGCCAGTAGTAAAGAATGGCCCCTAAAGAATATTTCATCATCGTCTCTTCGATTACTGCCACTTGCGGTGATAAGCACCGAGCGTGGTTTGTGTACCTTCAGACATGGAGCCCAGCGTTTTCATCCAGGCGTCATCGGTTTTGAAGTTTTGCGGATCCGCCATACAGCGGTCGATTGCCGCACGCCATACGCGGGCTACCTGACTGACATACGCCGGGCTGCGCTGACGTCCTTCAATTTTCACGGAGGCAATATTGGCGGCGAACAACTCCGGCAATAACTCCAGCGTATTCAGACTGGTTGGTTCTTCCAGCGCATGATATTTCGCACCATCTACCAGATAACGCCCTTTGCACAGGGTCGGATAACCGGCGTTTTCACCTTCGTCATAGCGGTCGATCAGTACATCGTTCAGACGCGATTCCATGCCCTGAGCCGTTTGTTGCCAGCGTACGAACCGCGCCGGTGAACAGGCACCCACGGTATTTGGCGATTCACCGGTCAGATAGGAAGAAAGATAGCAGCGGCCTTCGGCCATGATGCACAAGCTGCCAAAGGCGAAGACTTCCAGCGGCACGACAGTGGTACGGGAAAGCTGACGCACCTGATGCATCGAAAGCACGCGCGGCAAAACAACGCGGGCGACATCAAAGTTACGTTTATAAAAGCGGATGGCTTCGTCGTTAGTGGCCGATGCCTGCACCGACACATGGCGCTCAACGTGAGGATATTTATTCGCGGCGTAATCGAGCATGGCGATATCGGCCAGGATCAGTGCATCTGCGCCGAGCTGTGCGGCCATATCCACTGCGCGTTCCCAGCGCTGATAGCCATCAGGATGCGCAAACGTATTGATGGCGATATGCAGTTTACGGCGGTGACGGTGAACGTAATCCGCGGCTTCCTGCAATTTTTTATCCGTGAAATTCAGACCGGCGAAATGGCGTGCATTGGTGTCATCTTTCAGGCCGATATATACCGCGTCTGCGCCATTATCGATCGCCGCTTTCAATGCAGGTAAATTCCCTGCCGGGCAAAGTAGCTCCATTCTCGTTCCTTACTGCAACCGGCCAGCCAGAGCTGAGGTTGGTGGGTGATGAAAAGCCAGTTGCCGACGTCATTCATTCATCAGTCAGGGCTTTGATTGGCGAACTATTTTAGAGAAGCAATGGATGCAATATTTTGATTTGAGGCAGTTTCTGCGGCTTTGGAAGGCATACAGCGCCCGGGGAGGTTGTACGTGATGTTTTTCTGTAGCAGTATTTATTGATGTAGACCGCTGAACGTTCCCGGCAATGTGTCAAAATAGGCGGTATAACTGCCTTAAAACTTGCCGAAAAGTTACCGAAAGGAGTAGTGCCAGTGTTGCAAAAACTACGTGCACGTGTGGTTCGTCAGGGACCATCCCTGTTAAGTCTGCCTTTGAAATTCACGCCTTTTGCGTTGCAACGGCAGGTTTTGCAACAGGTACTGAGCTGGCAGCTTCGTCAGGCGCTGGCCGACGGAGAGCTGGATTTCCTTGAAGGCCGCTGGTTGAAAATTGAGGTCAGCGATCTCAGCCTGACCTGGCTGATGTCAGTGCAGGAGAGCAAACTGGTGATCGCTGAACGTGGCGAAGCCGATGTCAGCTTCAGCGGTAATGCAAACGATCTGATCCTGATCGCTGCCCGCAAAGAAGATCCGGACACGCTGTTCTTCCAGCGCCGTCTGCGTATTGAAGGTGATACCGAACTGGGCTTGTATGTGAAGAATCTGATGGATTCTATCGATCTCGATACTATGCCGCTGCTGCTGAAAAATGGCCTGCTGCGCCTGGCCGATTTTGTCGAAGCGGGTCTGCAAGAGGGCCGTGAGCCGCAAGCTCCGGTAGCTGAGCCATGTTAATTCGTACTGAAATTCCGGTAGATGCTGCGGGCATTGACCGTTTATTACGCGCCTCATTCCCGACGGGTGCAGAAGCGGATCTGGTGCAGGAACTGCGCGAAGATGGCCTGCTGACGCTGGGCGTTGTGGCGACCGACGATGAAGGCGGTGTGGTGGGTTATGTTGCTTTCTGCCCGGTCGATATCCGGGGTGAAGACCGCAACTGGGTCGGGCTCGCGCCGCTGGCAGTAGATGAATCTCTGCGCGGTCAGGGGCTGGGCGAAAAACTGGTTTATGAAGGGTTAGATTCCCTGAATGAGTTCAGCTATGCCGCCGTAGTGGTATTGGGTGATCCGGCGTATTACCAGCGCTTTGGATTCAAACCGGCTGCTGCGTATGACCTGCATTGCCGCTGGCCGGAAACGGAAACGGCTTTCCAGTTGTTCACCTTATCAGACGACGCACTGAAAGATGCCAGCGGAGAAGTGGTTTTCCCGTCGGCGTTTAATCGTTTCTGATATCTCAGGGCCAACTTTTTTGCTCAGATAAAACAAAGGCCGGTTTCCGGCCTTTTTCATTTCCCGCTTTCCGTTAAACCCAGATAACTTTCCAGACATTCCGGTGCATTTCTCACCAGCAACTCTTTCTGCGCTTTGCTCAGTTTTTTGACTTTAATCTCCAGCTTTGAAGCCAGTGAACGGTCGCCAGCCGGACAATGAAATGCCAGCGTCAGCTCACCTTTTCCACGCAACGATTTCGCTCCTTTTCCGCACTGATGCTGGCCTAAACGCCGTGTCACGTCGGTCGTTATGCCGGTGTAAAGCATCCCGGTCGGGGTTCTCAGCATGTATAAAAACCAGTTGGATGGGGCGGACATAAGCTCTGCGTGTCAGGAAATTTTGTGTCAGTTTACCTGAAAGGCACACTATTTATCTGAAAGGCACAACAGAGTGAGGCAAAACATCAACATGGGGCGGTAAACTGACATAAACCAAAATAAGGCGCGTGTGATGAATAACCCTGATGACCTGAAACATATTCTGAAGTTTCTAAATAAACAGCATGTGCTGGCGCTGTGTGCCGTTGCCGACGGCGAGATGTGGAGCGCGAACTGTTTTTACGTCACGGATACAGAAAGCATGACGTTGTATTTCATGACCGAAATGAAAACTTTGCACGGTACGCTGATGGCGAAATCACCGCATATAGTCGGCACGATTGCTCCGCATCCGAAAACCATTGCGCTGATTAAAGGCATTCAGTATCGCGGCGAAGCCACCGTGCTTAGCGGTGAAGAAGAAGCGCATGCGCGACATCTTTATTGCAGGCATTTCCCTGTCGCCATCGCCATGAAAGCGCCGGTCTGGGGACTGAAACTGAATCACATCAAAATGACCGATAACGCGCTGGGATTTGGCAAGAAACTGCTGTGGGACAGGGAAGTTTGAAGAGAAATCGCCCCTTCCACAGAAGGGGCGCAAGGCTTATGCCGCCAGAATTTTCAGTGATTCACGGTTGAAGGCGGGCAGATCGTCCGGCGTCCGGCTGGTGACCAGCGTGTTATCGTCAACCACGACTTCTTTGTCGTAAAACTCTGCACCGGCGTTTTTAACGTCGACGACTACCGGTTTAACCGTTGTGAGTTTTCGGCCACGTATAACATCGGCGCTGATCAGTAGCTGCGGGCCGTGGCAGATGGCGAAAATGGGTTTGCCGCTTTTCGCAAAATCACGGGTGAAATCGACAAATCTGTCGTCACCGCGCAAGGTATCCGGCGAATGTCCGCCAGGTAGCAACAGCGCATCGAAGTCGGCCACGTTGACATCATCAATCGATTTATCAATGGTGACTTTCGCCTTGCCCTGTTTGCCTTTGATCACGTTGCCCGCTTTGTTTTCGATGGTAATAACCTGATGGCCAGCCTTTTTATAGGCCTCGGCGGGTGAAGTGAATTCTGAATCCTCAAATTCATCAGTGATGAGTACCGCTATCTTCTTGCTCATGGTTCCTCCTGCTGAGAATGTGTTTTTCGTCATACACTACTAAGCCTACAAGCCAGCGGCGGGCTAATCAAACTGGATTCGTCCGAGTCTGCGAAAGTAACAGGAACTGTCTTATAGCGTGAGATTTACATTCAGGTAACACTTCAAATATCTGTTCATGCTTTCATGTTTCAGAACCCGTGTTTCAGAATCCATGTTTCAAAATCGCAGCGCGAAAGCCGTTTTTTAAAAGGAAGTGATATGGCAAAAGTTCTTCTGCTGGGCGGAAGTGGCCTGATCGGGCGTGAGCTCTTACGTCTGTTGCAACTTGATCCACGAGTCAGCCGCATCGTGGCACCCAGCCGTCGTCCGCTGCTGCCAGGGAATAAGCTGTTTAATCCGCTCGGCGACAATCTCACGTCACTGGTGGTCGCACTCGATGAGCCGATAGATTTACTGTTCTGCTGTCTGGGCACCACGCGAAAACAGGCGGGCAGTGCGCAGGCATTCCGGGCGGTGGATTACGATCTGGTGGTGGATTGCGCCAAAGCGGCACGCGAACTGGGCGCACGCCATTGTCTGGCTGTGAGTGCTAACGGCGCTGATGCCCGTTCGCGTTTTCTCTATAACCGCACCAAAGGCGAAATGGAGCTGGCGCTGATGCAGCAGGGATGGCCGTTGCTGACATTAGTCAGGCCTTCGTTATTAGTCGGAAAGCGCCATCCGCCGCGTCTTCTTGAGCAACTCAGTGCGCCGCTGTTTAAAATGCTGCCGGGGAAATGGAAAGCGATTGATTCTGATGTGGTGGCGAAAGCATTGCAGGAGCAGGCATTTAACGCCGGATTAGGCGGCATCACGGTGCTGGAATCCAATGAGATTGCCGCCAGTATCGAAGATCTTTAATTCGCGTGATCCGCTGAGCCGGATCCTTGTGATATGGTATCAGGCAAAAAACGCGAATTTTCCTCAGACTGCTTTCAACTCAATATCACGCCAGATCCCTACAGATATTTTTCTGCAAAAACGTGCAGATCCCTGAAGTCCGGCATCCTTTCTTTCAGCGTTTCATGATCCCAGTCCCACCAGCGGCTGGCTTCGATCCGCCCGATCATCTTGTCATCAAAGCGCATGCCGATCTTTTTCGCTGCCACACCCGCGACGATCGAATAAGGCTCAACATCTTTCGTGACCACCGCAGACGTGCCGATCACTGCGCCATTGCCGACTTGCACGCCGGGCATCAGCACCGCGTTATGCCCGATCCACACATCGTTACCGACGGTGACATGATGCTCACGCCGCCAGTCGAAAAATTCCTGATCGTCCTCACCGAGTCCGTAGACAGAACTGCGATAGGTGAAATGATGCTGGGCAACGCGCTGATAGGTCGGATGATTGCCGGGATTGATCCGCACATAGGTGGCGATCGACACAAATTTTCCGATCGTGGCGCAGAAGATCTGATTGTTGCCGGCGGTATACGAGTAATCGCCGAACTGCGTTTCCTCGATGATCGCGTTGTCGGCAATATGCACATACTGACCCAGCGTTGACCGGTTCAGCTCGACCTGCTGACCGATTTTTGGCCGCGAATAATCCTGCTCGTCAGCCAGCGAAAACGGATGAATGATGTCTGTCATAAAATCGCTCATGATGAAGTGACGGGATAAATAAACGCGCTGACCGGCAAGGCAAGAATGGCCAGCAGATGCTGTAAAGTCTCGTGCAACGCACCGTCATTATTCAGCCGGTGGCAGCCGGCGGGCAGGGCGTTTTCGTACTCTCTGGCACGCTGAAGACGACCGGCGATTTGCGCCGTATCTTCACGTCCGCGACGCGTCAGGCGTTCAGTCAGTACGGTTTCAGAAACCTGTAAACAGACCGGTACCAGCCGCTGACCATAACGCTGGCGGGCTTTCTCCAGATGCGCGCGCGAGCCGTTGACCACCACGTGACAACCGAGCTGCATCCAGGTGTCTATCTCAATGCCCACGGCGTACCGGCACTGATGCGCATGCCAGTCCATGGCGAATAAACTGTGCTGGCGACGCTGAATAAATTCGGCTTCGCTCAGCGCAATATGGTTTTCCGAACCCGCATCCGCCGGGCGCGTAATGTAACGATGCGCGACGGCGACATCGGTGGGTAAATGCTGACGCAGCGCGTCCAGCAGACTGTCTTTACCAGAACCCGAAGCACCCATCAGATAGAGTAAACGACTCATCTCATCTCCCCTCAGAACACCTGAGTGCCCTGACGCCAGACGTTCTGCACAAAAAAGTGATCGCTATGTGCGCGTGCCAGCACCAGATCCGCGCGTTTGCCTTCGGCGATTTCTCCGCGATCTTTCAGACCCAGCGCGTTCGCCGGATTACGGGTCACCAGTTTCACCGCCTGCGGCAGACTAAACGCATTGCTCTCATCGTTGGCAATCCGGAAAACCGCGTCGAGCAGGCTGGCGGGATAGTAATCGGAAGAGAGAATATCCAGCAGGCCAAGCGAAGCCAGATGGTGCGCCGCCACGTTGCCGGAATGCGAACCGCCACGCACGATATTCGGTGCGCCCATCAGCACCTGCAAACCGCTGTTGTGCGAGGCGCGTGCTGCCTCTTCGGTGGTCGGGAACTCTGCAATCACGCTGCCGAGCGCCCGTGATTCTTCAACGTGGGCGGCGGTGGCATCGTCATGGCTGGCCAGCGAAATATGGCGCTCGCGGCAGTGGGCAGCAATCGCTTCACGGTTTGGCTGCGCCCAGCGCCGGGAGAGGGCGATTTGCTCTTCCTGAAAATCGTCCATTTGCTCGTCGTTCATGTGGTATTTGCCCTGATAATACTCACGGTATTTCTGCGGCGTAGCGAACTGGCGCTGGCCCGGCGAATGGTCCATCAGCGAAACCAGTGACAGCACCGAGGTATCCATCAGCTTCTCAAACAGCGGCAACGTGGTTTCGTGCGGCAGTTCGCAGCGCAGATGCAGACGGTGCTCGGCGCGGTTCAGTCCGGCGTTCTGGCTGTTCACAATCGCGTCGATCATCTTTTGCAGATTATCCAGACGATGCCCGCCGTCGCGTACGTCACCGACGGCGACGGCGTCCAGCACGGTAGTGATCCCGCTGGCGACCATCAGCGCATCGTGGCTGCTCATGGCAGAATGCGCTGGCCAGTCTACTTTTGGTCGCGGCGTGAAAAACTTATCCAGATTATCCGTGTGCAGTTCGATAAAGCCTGGCAGCAGCCAGCCGCCCTGAGCATCCAGCGCCTGCGGCAGCTGACTGCGGCTGTCAGCAAAGGCGGTGATCACGCCGTTTTGCATCTCAAGCGACCCTTCAACCACCTGATCGTCGAGCACCAGTTTGACGTTATTTATGATCATGCGGACATCTCCGGCGCCGTTTCCGGGCTCATTTCATACAAGCGATCGGCAACGCGTTCGCGCACATCTTCATCATGGAAAATCCCGACCACCGCCGCACCGCGCGCTTTGGCCTGCTCAATCAGCGTCACGACGGCGGCACGGTTGGTGGCGTCCAGCGATGCGGTCGGTTCATCAAGCAACAGCACCGGATAATCGACCACAAAACCGCGGGCGATATTCACGCGCTGCTGTTCGCCGCCGGAAAACGTCGAGGGCGCGAGATGCCACAGACGTTCCGGAACATTAAGATGGCGGAGCAACGCACTGGCGCGGGCTTCGCTTTGTGCTTTATCCACACCCAGTTCCAGCAGCGGCTGCATCACCAGATTCAGTGCGCTGATGCGTGGAATGACGCGCAGGAACTGGCTGACCCAGCCGACCGTATGGCGGCGAACGGCAAGAATGTCCCGTGCTTCGGCGCTGACCATATCAATCTGCTGGCCCTGATGCTCGACCCAGATTTTGCCGCTGTCCGGCAGATAGTTGCCGTATAAAGAACGCAGAAGGGTGGATTTTCCGCTGCCGGAATGGCCGTGCAGAACCACGCATTCCCCGGCATTCACGGTCAGGCTGGCATTGCTGAAAACCGGCAATCTGGCGCTGTTCTGGTTATGCAGAACGAAAGTTTTACTGAGATTTTCGACCCTGAGCTTCGTCGTCATTTTGGTCACTCTTTCTCTGAAATTAGGTTAGGAAAGCACGGAAGAAACGAGCAGTTGCGTATACGGATGATGCGGATCGTCGAGCACGCGGTCGGTTAAGCCACTTTCCACTACCTGACCCTGTTTCATGACCAGCAGACGGTGCGCCAGCAGGCGGGCGACGCCCAAATCGTGGGTGACAATCACCACCGCCAGCTGCATTTCCACCACCAGCGTGCGCAGCAGATCCAGCAGACGTGCCTGAACCGAAACGTCGAGTCCGCCGGTCGGTTCATCCATAAACACCAGACGCGGATGCGTTACCAGATTGCGGGCTATTTGCAGACGTTGCTGCATCCCGCCGGAAAATGTAGTCGGCAGGTCATCGATACGGGAAACCGGAATTTCGACATCTTCCAGCCACTGACCGGCCTTCTTGCGTATATCGCCATAATGACGTTCTCCGACTGCCATCAGGCGCTCGCCGATGTTGCCGCCGGCAGAAACCTGACGGCGCAAACCGTCCATCGGATGCTGATGCACCACGCCCCAGTCGGTGCGCAACAGACGGCGGCGATCGCTTTCCGCCATGTCATACAGCGACTGCGCGGTGGCCTGGCCATTGTTATAGATGACTTGCCCTGCCTGGGGCGCGAGACGGGCAGAAATCGACTGCAACAGCGTAGTTTTACCCGAGCCGGATTCGCCGACAATACCCAGCACTTCTCCCGGATACAGATTGAACGACACATCGCTAAAGCCTTTGCCCGGCGCATAAAGATGAGTCAGGTTATTCACCGACAGCAGCGGTTCGGCGGCAAGATTTAAGGGAGTGGTCATCAGCGGTTAACCTCGTTGGAAGCCTGTTGCTCAACCTGCTGAGCACAAAAATCGGTGTCGGAGCACACGAACATGCGGTTGCCCTGATCGTCGAGCACCACTTCATCGAGATAGCTGTGGTGCGATCCGCAAATCGCGCACGGCTCATCCCATTGCTGAACGGTGAACGGATGATCATCGAAGTCCAGACTCTCAACTTTGGTGAATGGTGGCAGGGCATAAATGCGTTTTTCGCGTCCGGCACCGAACAACTGCAATGCGGGCATCATGTTCATTTTCGGGTTATCAAATTTGGGGATCGGCGACGGATCCATCACGTAGCGGTCATTCACTTTCACCGGGTACGCATAAGTGGTGGCGATATGGCCGAAGCGCGCGATGTCTTCATACAGCTTCACCTGCATCACGCCGTATTCTTCCAGCGCGTGCATTTTGCGGGTTTCGGTTTCTCGCGGTTCGATAAAGCGCAGCGGTTCCGGGATCGGCACCTGGAAAATCAGGATCTGATCTTCCTGCAACGGCGTTTCCGGAATGCGGTGACGGGTCTGGATCAGGCTGGCTTCCACAGTTTTTTCGGTGGTTTTCACCCCGGCGACACTCTGGAAGAACTTGCGGATCGACACGGCATTGGTGGTGTCATCCGCGCCCTGGTCGATCACTTTCAGCACATCTGTTGTGCCGATCACGCTGGCGGTCAGCTGGATCCCGCCGGTGCCCCAGCCGTATGGCATCGGCATTTCGCGACCGGCGAACGGCACCTGATAACCGGGGATTGCTACGGCTTTGAGGATCCCTCGGCGGATCATGCGTTTCGTCTGCTCGTCGAGATAACCGTGGTTGTAGCCGGTCATTGTTTGGGCGGCATTATTGTTCATTGGCTGAGTCCTGTTCTTTCGCAGCGCGCAGGCGTTTTAACAACTCCAGTTCCGCCTGGAAATCGACGTAATGCGGCAATTTAAGATGCGAGACAAAACCGGCAGCTTCGACGTTATCGGCGTGGGACAAGACAAATTCTTCGTCCTGCGCCGGGCTGCTAATTTGCTCGTTGTATTCACGGGTTTGCAGTGCGCGATCCACCAGCGACATCGACATCGCCTTGCGTTCGGCGCGGCCAAACACCAGCCCGTAGCCACGGGTAAAGTGCGGCGGCTTGTCTTCAGGGGTGACAAAACCGTTCACCATTTCGCATTCAGTCAGCAGGATCTCGCCGATATCGATGGCAAAACCCAGCTCTTCCGGCACGATCTCGACGGTGAGCCAGCCGGTGCGGATTTCACCGGCAAACGGATGGGTGCGGCCATAGCCGCGCTGGGTGGAATAACTCAGTGACAGCAGAAAACCTTCGTCGCCACGCACCAGCTGTTGCAGACGTGCCGCACGGGACGCCGGAAATACCGGTGGCGTTCGGGTGATGTCTTCCGGCTCGGTACCGTCGTCTTCTTCCTGTACCGCCAGTTGTTGTTGCGTCAGCAAATCAAACACATGGCCGCAATCTTCCGGCTGTGGTTCATCGGCTATCGGGGTGAACGGCGCTTCGCCTTCGGCCAGCAGCGCGAAATCCAGCAGGCGGTGGGTGTAATCGTAAGTCGGGCCGAGCACCTGCCCGCCAGGCAAGTCTTTATAAATAGCGGAGATACGCCGCTCGAGGCGCATCGCCTGGGTATTCAGCGGCTCGCTGGTCGCCAGACGCGGCAGCGTAGTGCGGTAAGCGCGCAGCAGGAAAATCGCTTCGACCAGATCGCCACCGGATTGCTTGATCGCCAGTGCGGCCAGCTCACGGTCGTAAATTCCGCCTTCGCTCATCACCCGGTCAACGGCTAAACCCAGCTGTTGTTCAATCTGTTCGCAGCCAAGTTCATTCACATCAGTATTGCCGCGGCGCTCATGCGCCAGCAGCTGATGGGCGGCGGCAATCGCCTTCTCACCCCCTTTAACGGCGACGTACATCAGCACACCTCCACGCGCGTGGTGCGCGGTACGGCAATCAGTTCTTCGCCACAGGTGAACATAAAGTCCAGACCCAGCGGGAAACGGTGAGGGCGGTTAAGCAGATAATCACGAACAGAATCAGGCAACTGTGGTGAAATCATGCGGCTGCTCTCGATGCCCGGCCCGCGCAGACGCAGCGGCGTGCCGCCGGTCAGACTGTCCAGCTGCACAATTACGCTGGTCGCCAGCTCCGGCGACATCTCATCACCGCACGGGAAAGCCAGCAGCGTGGCGCTGTCGAGCGCCGGATCGGCCAGCGCAAAACTGACGGCAGAAGGGTCATCGGTGAGCACTGCACCGGTATGAAAACGCAGGTTTTTACGCAGAATTTCATCATTGAGCGAGGCGCTCAGCCACAGCGGCGTATCGTTATCGATAAGCGTCAGCAGCACGCAGGCGCTGGCAGAACCTAACGCCCCGAAGCCGGGCATAGCTGGCAACTGCACGCTGACGCCGGGTTCGCTTAACGCTTTGAGAATACGACGAAAACTGTACTGCGCATCGGAAACCGGATGTTGAAAACTGGCAACAAGTGACATGAGTTATTCTCCGCGAACCAGAGTAAAGAAATCGACGCGGCTGGAAGCCACCTCGCGAGCGCGTTGCTGGCGGCGTTCCTGTTGCAGCGCAGCCAGAGGCGCTATCACGCGTTTATGCAGCAGTTCGTCCATGCCCTGTATTTGCAGCAAGGCGTCAATGACCGCGCACAGTTCGGCGTGGGACTTATTGCGCCCGCTGACGTAGCTGTAGCCGTAGACACCGCCGTCTAACTGAATGACGGCGCGGGTGACGGTCATATCGCCCATCACAAAACGTTTGCCTGTGCCGCCCATGCGCCCCTGAAGCTGGGTCAGACCGGTTTCAGCAGCGCGGAGTCGTTCAAATTGCGGGGATAAATTCAGCGGTTGCCAGTGGGCGAGCAGCTCATCGGGACGGCTGTGAGCCAGCACCGACATCCAGCGCTGGCGGGTTTGCAGGTGATCCATTCAGTGCTCCATGGTCAGTTCGATCATGTCGGCACGCGTCAGGCTGACGGAATATTCCGCCACCGAATCGCTGCCTTCACAAATGTTCAGGGTGCGGACACACAGCAGCGGTGCCTGCGGGACGATTTCGAGTAATTTGCTCTCTTTTGCCAGCGCGCGGCGGGCATTAATGCGGGTGGTACGGCGGCTGAGTTTTTGCTTAATCTCTTCGTGGATAAAATCGTGCAGCGAGCCGTTATGGAAGTTTTGCAATGCAGGCCACCAGTCGAGATCGGGCAGATAGTGATCAATCACGCAGACCGGCACGCCGTTCACGCGGCGCAGGGTACGCAGATGAATAACGGTGTCGCCTTCCTGACGCGACAGCGCCGCCGCGACGTGATCGGTGGCCGGACGCAGCACCGCCAGCAGACGTTCGCTGGTCGGATGGCTGCCCTGATCCAGCAGGTTCTGGCTGAAACGCGCCTGCGAATGCAGCGGATAATCGTAAGGACGCATCAGCACCAGCGTGCCAATACCCTGACGGCGTTGCAGCCAGCCGCGATCGACCAGCTCATCCACCGCACGGCGCAGCGTATGGCGGTTCACCTGAAAACGTTCGGCAAGCTGTTGTTCCGGCGGCAGATAATCGCCGCAGCGGTAACCGTTACGAAGTTCCTGTTCCAGTTCGGCAGCGATTTGCTGATACACCGTGGCGTAACTGGTCGGATGTCTAGATAAGTTCATCACAATGAATACCTCGCACGGGACAAACGGGCAGTGGCAGAGAAAAGTTGAAAGCTTTCTGAAAGGGTCATGATGCAAACCTCAGTGTGGCGTTGGCATCATTTTGGGCGTGCTAAATGACAATTGGGTGAAGCTCTGGTTGCAGGAAAATGAAGAGTTGGAAGACGTCTCGCAGGAATGAAAGAGGGGGATTTACGGAATGAACAGTACAAATTACACTCTGGTTGTCGGATGTTTTTTTAAACATTAATTACATAAGGACTTTGTATGTCAGAAGCACTCAATCGTGAATTCAATGATTTACCTGTTACGTTAATACCCGAAACACCTGCGCAGAAATGGAGGCGTGAAAATCAAAAAGGAATTGAGGCGATAAATAAATACGTCGAAGAACATGGTTCGTTTTCTGATTATCAGCGTGCATTTTGATGGAGCAATACGCTGTTTATGAAAACAAAGGAGACGGAAAGGTAGCGTATCCTTTTTTGCTGAATATCCATCATTCGGCTGCGAGTGGGTTCGGTAATACGGTAATGATTCCGTTGGTGCCACTGCTCGAATTAATAGACTTTCCGCCAAAAAAACTTTGTCCTTTGCTTAAGATTGAGCAAGAGCAGTATGTGGCAATGACGCATATGCTGGGGGGCGTTAAGTCACGAGAAATTGGCGATCAGATCAGACAGCTCGACGGGGAAATTTATGAAGTGAAAAATGCGTTTGATTTTTTACTGAATGGAATTTGAACCGGATGTGAGGGGAATAATTTCCCCTCTGAAAGCATTAACGCAAATAATGGATCACCTGATTACCGCTGCCGCGCCAGATAAGTGCAGGGTCTTTCAGTTCCTGCACAAATTTCCCGTCGACCAGCACGTTGATTAACGCCACGACTTCCCGCTGTTCAGCGCTCAGTTTCCCGAGCGTATAACCCGTCCACATCCACACATCTTTGCCCGGACACTCCGCCTGCACGCGTAATAACAGCTGGCGCACCGCAGAAAGATTTTGCGGATGCAGCGGATCGCCGCCGGAGAGCGTTAAACCCTGACGCGGGATCACCGTGTTTTGCAGATCGGCGATAATGCGGTCTTCGTCTTCCAGCGTAAAAGGTTTGCCGGAGTCCAGCCGCCAGGTGCTTTTGTTATAGCACCCGCGGCATTCGTGGACGCAGCCGGAAACGAACAGCACGCAGCGTGTTCCCGGCCCGTTCACGACATCAATCGGGTAATACTGATGGAAGTTCAAAGTATTAACCCAGCTGACCGTTACCCAGATGTTTAATCCGGCGCTTCACTTCTTCCTGCTTACCGGCGTTAAACGGACGAGCATCCGGGCTGCCGAGATAACCACACACGCGGCGGGTGACTGACACGCGGGAAGGTTCGTGATTGCCGCATTTCGGGCAGGTAAATCCTTTGCTGGTGCATTCGAATTCGCCGGTATAGCCGCAGTCGTAGCATTCATCGATTGGCGTGTTGGTGCCGTAATACGGCACGCGGGTATAACTGTAATCCCACACGTCTTCCAGCGCTTTCAGATTGTGTTGCAGGTTAGGGTATTCGCCATAGCAGATGAAACCGCCGTTGCTGAGTGGCGGATACGGCGCTTCGAAGTCGAGTTTTTCATACGGATTGACCTTCTTCTCGACGTCCAGATGGAAGCTGTTGGTGTAGTAACCTTTATCGGTGACACCGGCCACCAGCCCGAATTCGGCTTTATCCAGACGACAGAAGCGGTCGCACAGGTTTTCGCTCGGCGTGCTGTACAAGCTGAAACCGTAGCCCGTTTCGTCTTTCCAGCTTTCAGTTGCCGCTTTCAGACGGGCCACAATCGCCTCGGCTTTTTCGCGTAACTGGCTGGCGTCGAACACGTGGGTCTGGTCGCCGAACAGCGCGTTAATGGTTTCATGCACGCCAATGTATCCGAGCGAAATCGAGGCACGACCATTTTTGAAGATGCCGGAAATATCGTCGTCAGCTTTCAGGCGCACACCGCACGCACCTTCCATGTACAGGATTGGTGCAACGCGGGCTTTGATGCCTTCGAGGCGCGCAATACGGGTCATCAGCGCTTTCTTCGCCAGCAGCAAACGCTCGTCGAGCAGTGCCCAGAACGCCGCTTCGTCGCGGTTCGCTTCCAGCGCAATACGCGGCAGATTCAGGCTGATCACGCCGATATTATTGCGACCCTCGTGGATCATCTCGCCATTTTCTTCATACACGCCGAGGAAACTGCGGCAGCCCATCGGCGTTTTGAACGAACCTGTGACTTTCACCACCTGATCATAATTGAGGATGTCCGGGTACATACGCTTGCTGGCGCATTCCAGTGCCAGTTGCTTGATGTCGTAGTTGGCGTCACCGACTTTATGATTCAGGCCGTCACGGATGGCAAACACCAGTTTCGGGAATACAGCGGTTTTGCGATTTTTGCCCAGTCCGGCAATGCGGTTACGCAGAATTGATTGCTGGATCAGGCGCGATTCCCAGGATGTGCCGAGGCCAAAACCGAAGGTGACAAACGGCGTCTGGCCGTTGGCGGTGTGCAGCGTATTAACCTCATATTCCAGCGACTGGAAGGCGTCATAACACTCTTTTTCGGTACGGCTGTGAGCAAAGCCATCCGCATCTGCAATCTGCCATTCTTCGGCAGTCTGACGATGTTTATTGAAGCTGGCGGTGACGAACGGCGCCAGTACTTCGTCGATGCGGTTAATGGTGGTGCCGCCGTAAATATGGCTGGCGACCTGCGCGATAATCTGCGCGGTGACGGCCGTAGCGGTGGAAATGGACTTTGGCGTGTCAATTTCCGCATTACCCATTTTGAAACCGTGATTCAGCATGCCTTTAAGGTCGATCAGCATGCAGTTAAACATCGGGAAGAAAGGTGAATAATCGAGGTCATGATAATGGATTTCGCCACGCTCATGCGCCAGCACGACATCACGCGGTAAAATATGCTGTTTGGCGTAATGCTTGGCGACAATACCCGCCAGCAGGTCACGCTGGGTCGGGATCACTTTGCTGTCTTTGTTGGCATTCTCGTTGAGCAGCGCCATATTGCTTTGTTCAACCAGACCGCGGATTTCCTGATTCAGGCGGCCACGCATTTCACGTTTCACATCGCGGTCATGGCGGTATTCGATATAAGCGCGTGCCAGCTTTTTATGCGGACCTGCCATCAGCTGATTTTCGACCGCATCCTGAATATCGTGGATATCTACACGAGCCTGGTCTTGCAGACTTTCCGCCACCACGCGGGCAACCTGAGCGCAATAATCCACGCTGTCGATACCGGCAGCAGCCGCCGCGCGTTGCACGGCTTGTTTAATCAGAACTTCATCGAAAGGGACCTGACAACCATCCCGCTTGATCACGATGGGCTGCATTGTTGTGGATTTTGCGGGTACGGTTTCCAGTCTGTCTGCCTTCACAATGACACTCCTATTGGGCGGATCCCGCGCCCCACAAGGCTTACAGGCCAGTTGTGTGGCTTTTGCGGGAAATCGCTATATATTGGGTTGGGTGTGTACTATACACACTACATGTAGCATTCACGCGAGTGATAATTCTCTTTTTATTGACCTGAAACAAAGAATTTTTTTGGCGGAAGAATTGATGACCAACTGTAAGTTCTGGCCTGAATTTTGCGTGTTGTTTTATAAGGAGATGCATAAAAAATAAACGGGCCAGACACGAGTGTGACTGACCCGGCAGAACTGAAATTTCAGATTATTCGGTGAGTTGCCAGAGGCATTCGTACGGACGAAGCATTCCGGAAACCGCAGGGGATGCGTAATTACTCAGCAGCGTGCTGCCGGGGAATTCCGGCAATGTGAAGGTCTGATCCTGTGCGCTCAGGTTTGCCATCACCCGCAGGGTTTTGCCGTCTGCCGTGCGGGTATAGCACCAGAGTTGCGGATGCTCTGGCAGCAAATCCTGATAATCGCCCCCGGTCAGTACCGGCAGCGTTTTGCGCAGTCGGATCAGTTGCTGATAGAGATAAAAGACCGAGTCTTTATCCGCCAGTGCCTGTTCGGTATTGATGTCCTGCGCGTTGTGGCTGACGGAAATCCACGGTGTGCCGGTGGTAAATCCGGCCTGTTCTCCGGCGTTCCATTGCATCGGCGTGCGCGAATTATCCCGTGATTTCTTCGCCAGAATACGTAACAGCTCTTCGTTGCTGCGCCCGTCGGATTTCAGTTCGGCAAACATATTCAGACTTTCCACATCGCGATATTGTTCGAGATGTTTAAAGCCAGGATTGGTCATGCCGATTTCTTCGCCCTGATAAATATACGGCGTGCCCTGCAAACCGTGCAGCACCATCGCCAGCATTTTGGCCGACGTCGTGCGCAGTGCGCCTTCATCACCAAAGCGCGACACAATGCGCGGCTGATCGTGATTACACCAGAACAGCGCGTTCCACGCATGCCCGTGCATTCCCTGCTGCCACTCGCGGAAAATCTGCTTGAGCTGGACGAAATCCGGCGGCGCATCAGTCCATTTTTCGCCGTTCGGATAATCCACTTTCAGATGATGAAAGTTAAAGGTCATCGACAGTTCGTTGCCGTCATTAGCGGCGTAGCGGCGGCAATGCTCAAGCTTCGTTGAAGACATCTCGCCGACCGTCATCAGCCCGAGCGGTTTGAACACATCGCGGCTGAACTCCTGCAGGAACTCGTGAATACGCGGGCCATCGGTATAAAAACGGCGGCCATCACCGGCATCATCAGAGGGAAAACCCTGCTGTTTTGATACCAGATTAATCACGTCCAGACGCAGTCCGTCGACGCCTTTATCCGCCCAGAACTGGCAGACTTTTTTCAGCGCCTCGCGCACCGGCGGGTATTCCCAGTTGAGATCCGCCTGCTCGGTGGCGAACAGATGCAGATAATACTGCCCGCTGGTTTCATGCCACTGCCAGGCGCCACCACCGAATTTAGAACGCCAGTTATTCGGCGGGCCGCCTTCGGTCGCGCTGTCACGCCAGATATAAAACGGGCGGAACGGACTGCCCGGATCCTGCGACTGGCGGAACCATTCGTGGTGCGTCGAAGTATGGTTAAACACCATATCCATTACGATGCGGATCCCGCGCTGATGCGCCTCTGCGGTCAGCCGCTCGAAGTCTTCCAGCGTGCCGTAAGCCGGGTCAATCTCGCAGTAATCCGCTACGTCGTAGCCGTTATCAATCTGCGGCGACAGGTACATCGGCGTCAGCCACAGGGCATCGACGCCCAATGTTTTCAGGTAATCCAGACGCTGCGTAATACCGTTGATATCACCGGTGCCGCTGCCCGTAGTGTCCTGAAAGCTCTTTGGGTAAATCTGGTAAATCACGCCGTTTTTCCACCACGGCAATTCGCTGTTCATTCCATTTTCCTTCTTAAATTTCTTACACCACTGCCAGTTCGCCACGGCGGGCTTTGCGCTGATAAACCAGCACGGTCAGGATAATCGGCACCACAATTGCCACCAGCATGGCCAGTGCGTAGATGCTCCAGAACTGCGGTTTGATGGACAGAATGCCCGGCAATCCGCCGACGCCAATACCGTTAGCCGTGACGTGGAACAGGCCGCAAATCAGACCGGCAAACGCCGAGCCGATCATCGCGCACAGCATCGGAAAGCGGTATTTCAGGTTGATCCCGTACATCGCCGGTTCGGTCACGCCGAGGAAGGCGGAAATGGCTGCAGGCACGGAAATCTCACGTTCGTTGTGTTTACGGCTGACGATAATCACGCCGACGACCGCGGCTGCCTGCGCGATGTTGGAGAGGGCGATCAGCGGCCAGACCGGCGTTCCGCCAGTGCTTTGCACCATCTGCATATCGATGGCGAGTGTGGTCTGATGCACGCCGGTAATGACCAGCGGCGCATAGAGGAAACCAAACAACGCGGCACCGATCGGCGCGAGGCTGCCGGTCATGATGAATTTCACTGCGAAAGCCACGCCGTCGCCAATCATGCGGCCAAACGGCCCGATCAGCGTGTGCGCCAGGAACACGGCAATAATCAGTGAGCTGACCGGCACAATCACCAGATACAGGTAATTAGGGATAATGCGTTTCAGGCCATTTTCGATGACCGCCAGCGCCATACCCGCCAGAACGGAAGGAATGACCTGCGCCTGATAACCCACTTTTTCGATAGTGAACCAGCCGAAATTCCACACTTCAGGGATTTGCTGCCCGAGGTTGTAGGAGTTCATTAACTGCGGCGACACCAGCGTGATACCGAGCACGATGCCGAGGATTTCGGTACCGCCCATTTTTCTGACCGTTGACCAGCAGACCGCCACCGGCAGGAACATAAACACGGCTTCGCCGAGCAGCCACAGAAAATCGTAAATTGACTGCCACAGCGGGTGCATCTGCGCCAGCGTCTGGCCATCGCTCATCGGGATTTCACCGATAACGTTACGGAAACCGAGAATCAAACCGCCGCTGATCAGCGCCGGTAACAGCGGGAAGAAGATTTCTGCAAAATGAGAAATGCTGCGCTCAAACCAGCTCATATTCTGGCGGGCGGCGACTTTTGCCTGTTCTTTTCCGGCTGCACTTTTACCGGTGCTGGCGATCAGGACTTTATAGTAATCATCCACTTCCGGCCCGATAACGACCTGGAACTGACCGGCATTGGTAAAGCAGCCTTTGACCATCGGCAGGGCTTCGAGACCTTTCGGGTCGGCTTTGGACGGATCATTGAGGACAAAACGAAGACGCGTAATGCAGTGAGTCACCATCGCGATATTGTCGCTGCCGCCAACGAGGGCGATCAGCTGATCAACATCCTGTTGCTTAACTTTGCTCATAGGGAATGACCTGTGATTTTGCGTAAGTGTGTAGGGTACGGTTCAAGCATAGCGAAGGTGATGGGAACTTGTCCGGGAACGTTCCCGGTTTTGCCGGAACGATCACAAAGTTTCTGCTTTTGGGAAAGGCTAAGGTCAGAAAATCGGGGGATTCAGAAAGCAAGCTTTCCGGGGATGATCAGTTGCTGCACGGCCGCAGAACCGCTGAGCTGTGCCAGCAGTTGTTTCGCCGCCGCTTCGCCACCCGCGCCATAACCGAGTTCTACGGAATACGATTCCGGGAACAGGAAATGCAGCAGCGGGTTGTTACCAATACCGCATACCTGAATGTCGCGGATTTGCTGCTGTTGCAGGTATTTCTGTGCGCCGATAGCGATGGTATCGGAGGCACAAATCACCGCCTGAATGTCGTTTTCCAGCAATTGCGGGATCAGATCAAAACCGCTCTGATAGGTGAGTTCACCGAGCGCCATGTGCGGCGTCAGCCCCTGCGCCTGACACAACGCCTGATAAGCTTCACTGCGTCGCTGGCCGGTGGTGGTGTCCCGTGGCGAAACGCCGATAAAACCGATGCGGCGGATATCCTGCGCCAGCAACTTGTTCATCAGCAGTTGTACCGCCCCCGCATCGTCATAACACACGGACGACAGCCCCGGCATATCGCGCGCCAGCATCACCAGTTTGTCCTGCCACGGCGTCAGCATTTGTGCCGATAAACCGGTAAAACCAAACAACACCACGCCGTCGATATTGCGCTGTTTCAGCACCTGCAAATGCTCTTTAACACGTTCGCCGCTGAACTGACTTTCCAGCACAATCGGATCGTAACCTTGCTGATAAAACAGTGGCAGCATGGCGCGGACAGCCTGATTTTCTGACGGAGAGTCGAGGCGGGAAACAATGATCGCCACGATTTTATCGCTGAACCCGCGCATTGCCCGCGCTGATTTCGACGGGCTGAAATGTTCCTGCTCAATCACCTGTAATACGCGTTCGCGGGTTTGCGGGCTGACATTGCCTTCGTTATTCAGAACGCGGGAAACCGTGGATTTACCGACGCCGCTCAGGCGCGCAATGTCATTTATGGTCAGGCGATTTTGCATAGTTATTTTGTATGGTTAAGTGAGATCAGGTTTAAGTTCGGTTGCAGTAAACAGGTTTATAATCCGCGGAAAATACGCCTGAGGCGTAGTTAACAGCTCTACCCTAACGGATTTTTATACCCGATGCGTATGAATTTCCAGACCGTTCCTTACCGGAGGTGAAAACCCATGGAACCCGACCCCAATTCTGTAGGTCCGTTGTGATCCGGTAAGCACCCGCTTTGCTGCTGCTTACCGTGACATTAAACGTTATCAGGTAAGCGGTGGTGCACGTCTGTTCGTTCGCCCCTGTTTTGTTATAACCCTTTTGCCCGTCTGCGGTCATTTTCCCGTGGGCGCAATAAGGTGCGAATGATGTTCAAAGATTTCACCTCCCGGCTGCTCAGCGCGCTCAGCCGCAACTTACCGCGCCGTTTAGTCCGTCGCGATCCGATGCTCGAAAACGTGCCAGGCCGCACTGCGCAGGCAGTTCCTGCGGCGATGGCCGCACATTGTCAGGCCTGTGCCCGCGCCACCGAAGACCAGCTTTACCTGCAATTTGCCAGCCATCCGGAAGGGCTGACCGCGCAGGAAGCCGACGATATCCGTGAAGTTTCCGGCCTCAATCAGACCGGCGATCAGCAGCCTGCACCGTGGTGGCTCCACCTGTGGCACTGCTACCGCAATCCGTTCAACCTGCTGCTGACTGTGCTTGGGCTGGTGTCTTACGCCACCGATGATTTAACGGCGGCGCTGGTGATTGGCGCGATGGTGTTTATTTCCACCTTTATGCATTTCATTCAGGAAGCGCGCTCCAACAAAGCTGCCGATGCGCTAAAAGCCATGGTCAGCAACACCGCCACGGTGCTGCGCAGTGACACGCAAACCGGGCGCAGCGAAACGGTGGAAATCCCCATCAGCCAGCTGGTGCCGGGTGACCTGATCAAGCTTTCTGCGGGGGATATGATCCCGGCAGATTTACGTATTGTCTCCGCCAAAGACTTGTTTATCAGCCAGGCGGCGCTGACCGGTGAATCGCTGCCGGTGGAAAAACATGCCTGCGAGAAAAAACCGGTTGCGGCGGATCCGCTCGAACTGAACACGCTGTGCTTTATGGGCACCAACGTGGTCAGTGGTACGGCGATTGCGATGGTGATCGCCACCGGCGGCAAAACCTGGTTCGGTCAGCTGGCCGAACGCGTGGTGCAGGAAGATACCCAGCCAAATGCGTTCCAGGCCGGTATCAGCAAAGTCAGCTGGCTGCTGATCCGCTTTATGATGGTGATGACGCCGGTGGTGCTGGTGATCAACGGCTACACCAAAGGCGACTGGTGGGAAGCGGCGCTGTTTGCGCTCTCCGTGGCGGTCGGGCTGACGCCTGAAATGCTGCCGATGATTGTCACCTCGACGCTGGCGAAAGGCGCGGTGAAACTCTCCCGCCAGAAAGTGATCGTCAAACGTCTGGACGCTATCCAGAACTTTGGCGCGATGGACATCCTCTGCACCGATAAAACCGGCACACTGACGCAAGATAAAATTGTCCTTGAGCGCCACACTGACGTCCTAGGTGTGACCAGCGACGACGTGCTGCATCTGGCGTGGCTGAACAGCCATTACCAGACCGGCCTGAAAAACCTGCTGGATGTTGCCGTACTGGAAGCGGGTGATGCCGGTCAGGTGCATAACTCGCTAAAAGTGGATGAAATTCCCTTTGATTTCGACCGCCGCCGCATGTCCGTGGTGGTCGCCGAAAACGATCAGAATCACCGCCTGATTTGCAAAGGCGCGCTGGAAGAAATGCTGTCGATTTGTACGCTGGTGCAGCTCAACGGTGAGATTGTGCCGCTGACCGATGTACTGCTCGCGCGCATCCGCCGCATTACTGATGACCTGAATCAGCAGGGGCTGCGCGTGGTGGCGGTGGCACATAAAGTGATGCCATCACGCACGCAGGGGTACGGTGTGACCGATGAATCCAGCCTGATTCTGGCCGGGTATATCGCGTTCCTCGATCCGCCAAAAGAAAGCACCGCACCGGCGCTGGAAGCGTTGCAGCGCAAAGGCGTCACCGTGAAAATTCTCACCGGCGATAACCCGCTGGTGGCGCGTAAGGTCTGCAAAGATGTCGGATTACATGCAGAAACGATTCTGATCGGCAGCGATATCGATGCACTTAACGATGTTCAACTGCTGAACGTCGCCCGCGAAACCACGGTGTTTGCCAAACTGACGCCGATGCACAAAGAACGCATTGTGCGCTTGCTGCGCGGTGAAGGGCATGTGGTCGGCTTTATGGGCGACGGCATTAACGATGCACCGGCGCTGCGCGCGGCCGACATTGGTATTTCCGTGGATTCGGCGGTGGATATTGCCAAAGAAGCTGCTGATATCATTCTGCTTGAAAAAAGCCTGATGGTGCTGGAGCAGGGCGTGACAGAAGGGCGCAGAACCTTCGCCAACATGCTGAAATACATCAAGATGACCGCCAGTTCTAACTTCGGTAACGTGTTCAGCGTGCTGGTGGCCAGCGCCTTCCTGCCGTTCCTGCCGATGTTGCCGCTGCATCTGCTGATCCAGAATCTTATCTACGATGTGTCACAGGTAGCGATCCCGTTTGATAACGTTGATGAGGAGCAACTGGCAAAACCGCAGCGCTGGAATGCGGGTGACATTGGCCGTTTTATGGTGTTCTTCGGGCCAATCAGTTCCGTGTTCGACATTCTGACCTTCAGCCTGATGTGGTGGGTGTTCCAGGCCAATACGGTGGAGGCGCAGACGCTGTTCCAGTCCGGCTGGTTCATTGAAGGGCTGCTGTCGCAGACGCTGATTGTGCATATGATCCGCACCCGCAAAGTGCCGTTTATTCAGAGCCGCGCCTCCTGGCCGCTGTGCATCATGACGCTGATGGTGGTAGTCACCGGTATCGCGTTGATCTACTCGCCCGTTGCCGGATTCCTGCAATTGCAGGCGCTGCCGCTGAGCTACTTCCCGTGGCTGATCGCGATTCTGGCGGGCTACATGGTGCTGACGCAGTGCGTGAAAGGCTGGTTCGTGCGCCGTTACGGCTGGCAGTAATCGTTTCGCGTTAAGTATTAATCATACAGGCGGTGATTGTTAACTCAGTCACCGCCTTTATTTTATCCAGCGACTATAGTAATTCCTTTAGCTTCAGCGGGCTAAGATGGTGCGCTTTTTACTCTGAGGAATTTCACCGATGTTATTGCCTTTCCGTCGTACCCTTCTGGCTTCATCCCTGTTTCTCACCTTTTCCGCTTTTGCCGCGCCAGCCGGGGATTTACCGCTGATGCCATGGCCGGATATCAAACTCTAATGCAAGTGATTTATTTTATATGTTTCGTTTAAAGAAATTCTAATAAGTGTGTATTTTACACAATAAGTGAACTTTCAAATAACAAAAATCAAGAACAAGTAATGTCAGGTTAGTCAGTAACGAGTGAGTAATGTGATTGAATGCTTGTTGGTGAAAAAGGGTTGAGGGAAGGCAATAGTATAGTAAGGCGTACAGACCGAAGTCCGCGTAATGAATTTCCGTTCCTTGGCTACGCCATCACTCATAAGCATTTTTGTAAAACGTTGGTAGATGTATACGCCGTATGAATTAATATATCAAAACGAGTGATTCAGTATTAATTAGTGCCCGACTAAACTGGGCTTTTTTGCCAGAACTCCATTGTAAGTAAAAAATCTAGTGCGTACGTGTATAATGCAATACCATTAGGATGGGAATGAATCATAACTAAGGGACTAATATGGCTGACATTGATGATATCTCCACGCGCATTGCTGGGATTATTCTTTCCCCCGAATCAGTAAATGGCCTCATAAACGGTGCGTTCACCGTGCCGCTTGATATGGGCTATATGGTATATGGTGTGTTTGATACAGGCTCACGGTTCAGGCGTGAAACAGCTAGAATTAGAATGGCTGGCGCTATAAGAAACGATATCTTGAATTATGACCATATCATAGATGCGATTAAGATAATTTTAATAAGTTTAACATCTACGTTACCGAAACAGAGCAGGATAATATTTATAGAGGCCTAATTACATCATTTGTGGGAAGGATGGGGACTAATACAATCATGGCTATGATAACGGCTGCAGTATTAGAAAGAGTTTCTTTTATCTCAGCTACATTTAAATCAAAACCCATAGCTGTATTAACTGGAACGTTGTTAATTGGTGGTATGACTGAGCGCTCAATACGAACCTCTGAACGGTTGGAGGCTGAGAACCCAGAAATATATAATTTATTGAGTGCGAAAGACTATGACCTCCTTTACTTCTTATTTGAGCCATCCGTTCAACCTTTTGTAGATGCGATGCATATCAGAATAACGCAAGGCGAACCTACATTCAGAAAAATAATTGAGTTGGTGAGGAAGAAAATAAATGCCTAAAGACGGGGTGTTTTTTAAAGTCATCAAGATGATTCTTACTGCAACCGAAAAAATAGTTGCTTTTATAATTTATTATTTATTTGAGTTCGCATTTGCACCATTGATGATATTTGGGCCAATACTTTGCATTATATACATCGAGCCGTGGCCGATGAAGTTTGTAGGTATAGGAGCCTGGCTAATATTTCTATACATCTTGTACAAAGTGATTGATAAAATCACAGGCAGAGACAAACGTAATAATTAACTTTATAAGGATATAACATGTCAATTCCAGCTTATTTATTTCTAACAGATGAAAATAATTCTCCGATTATTGGCGGCTCGTTGGTTTCTGGCCGCGTGGGTGCCATTGAGTTGAAATCGTTTGCTCACCACCTTTCTATACCCTGCTGCGGGCACACGGGGAGACTGACGGGTACACGCGTACATGAGCCCATCAACATTCAAAAAGAGTTCGATAAAGTCACCCCGTTGCTATACCGCGCTCTCACAAATAACCTGGTATTGAAATCTGCAACAATAAAGATGTATCAAATAATGGATTCAGGCATGGAACATGAGTATTTCAATATTCTGTTAGAGAACGTGAAGATCACTGCGATCACTCCAACGCTCCATCCTGGCGGCACAACGGGAACGCATCTGGAAAACATTCAGCTACGTTATGAGGCGATTACCTGGAAGCACTGCGACGGTAATATCATACACAAAGATAAATGGAATGAGAGGGCCACAGGGTAGCATTGCCTGTCAAAGCTCATCTTCGGTCAGTTGGACGGGCTCGTAATCGGAGTGGAGGTATGCCGATGGAAATAAGCTTTGATAATCTTCATTGAAAATAAACAGGTAAAATAATGAATGGACGTGATATCCGCCCATTCATTATTCCTGATTAATGCTATGACTTTCGCGTATTGTTTAGATCGTTACGACGGTTCACCCAAGTGTTAATCAGCAGGGTGATGATCAGTATCGACGCGATCACCCCCAGCGATATTCCCACCGGAATGTGGAACACATCGAGCAACAGCATCTTGATACCGATGAAAATCAGGATCACCGCCAGACCGTATTTCAGCATCGAGAAACGTTCCGCCACGCCGGCCAGCAGGAAGTACATCGCACGCAGGCCGAGTATCGCAAACAGGTTAGACGTCAGCACAATGAACGGGTCGGTGGTTACCGCAAAGATAGCCGGGATACTGTCGACCGCGAAAATCACGTCGCTCAGCTCGACCATAATCAGCACCAGCAACAGCGGCGTGGCGAACAGAATACCGTTGCGGCGTACGAAGAATTTCTCGCCCTGTAAATCGTCGGTCATACGCATTTTACTGCGCAGCCAGCGGATCATCGGTTTCTCGCCCACTTCTCCGTCGTCATCTTTCGCCAGTGCCATCTTGATACCGGTGAACAGCAGGAACGCGCCGAACACGTACAAGATCCAGCTGAATTGCCCCACCAGCCAGCTACCCGCGAAAATCATACCGGTACGCAGAACGATGGCGCCGAGCACGCCGTAGACCAGCACGCGGCGTTGCAGGTTAGCCGGAATGGAGAAGTAGCTGAACAGAATCAGCCAGACGAAAACGTTATCGACCGCCAGCGCTTTTTCCAGCAGATAGCCGGTCAGGAACATGGTGGCTTTGGCGTCGGCGACTTCACGTCCAAACTCGCCGTTGAGATACCACCAGAAGCCGAAGTTGAACAGCAGCGACAGGCCAATCCACACCAGCGACCACATCGCGGCACTTTTCATACTCATGGTTTGCGCGCCTTTGCGACCCTGCAACAGCAGGTCGAACGCGAGCATAATTATCACTACCACGGCAAAAGAGCCCCATAAAATCGGGTTGCCTACGGAGTTCATCATTGCGGTATCCTCAAAAAACATCAAAAAAAAACGGCCAGCGTCGGAAGACGTTAGCCGCTCATTTTTTGAGCTGTGAGCAAACCTCGCCGTCCGGCAAGGTCTCACTTACAAAGATAACTATTCATCTTGTGAATGCTTATCTTTGCCCCGGTAACCGGGTGGCTGAGACGGCGCTGCGTGAGCGCGGGTCCAGACACCGTAATGACGATTATCCGGCGAAGAAGTTACTCCCCTTTGCAGTTCGCAAATTAATGCAAAATGTGTCCGGTGTCAAACATTCAGAAACATTATAGAGCATTAACCCGCCAGTGCCTGACGTTTACCGAGTGCGCCGACAAAGGCCAGCAGCAGCCCCTGGCTGAGCGGTGTTTCGCTAAGTTGCTGAGCCTGATGAGTAAAGTCCACTGAATCGTCTTCGGCGAGGGAACCCAGCCACGACAAATACGTTTTCATCACCGCCAGACTGAATTCCGGATGGAATTGGGTGCTGACAGCATTGGGGCCATAACGCAGGATCTGATGCGGGTCGTGCAGCGTTTTCGCCAGCACCGTCGCCGTCGCGGGCGGCGTGATAACGGTTTGCAGATGGATCAGATTCGCCGCGAACTGCGCCGGAAGCTGAGATACCAGCGGGTCAAGATGCCCGGCAGGCGTCAGCGTGACTTCATGGGTGCCCACTTCAATCCCTTGCGGGTGATAATCTACCTCGCCGCCCAGCGCATACGCCATCAGCTGATGACCGTAGCAGGCGCCGAACATCGGTAACTCCTGCAACATGCCCAGACGTACCCAGTCCGCCGCGTCTTCACTCCACGCCAGATGCTCTGTCACCATGCTGCGCGACCCGGTAATGATCGCCCCGCAATAGTTTTCCGGCGGCAGCGGGCGTTCACCCGCCTGCAAATCCACAATCACGACCTGCTGCGGGTCGATATCCCCCTGGCGGATAAACATCTGCGGGAAGTTATCGTGTGCGCGGCGGATAGGCTCCGGCGCGTGACCGGTCTGTAAAATCAACAGCGGTTTCTGGCTGGGTGCAATCATCTGTTACTCCCGATACTTACGGAACATTAAGGCTGATTATCGGCCGGAAACACCACGCCGGTCTGACGACGGATTTCCGTCAGCACTTTGGCGGTGATGCGCGAGACTTCCAGCCCCGGGTGCGCGACAAACTGGCTGTCGACCAGAATCGCAAAAGTTTCTGCTTCATACAGCATGGTGTTGATGTGCTGCGGTTGTGTCAGATCCAGTTTCTGGCTGCCGCGTGGCGTCAGGCTGAGCGTCTGGCATTCAGACAGTTTTTCCATCTGCAGGGTGCCGTCTTCGCCCTGAATTTCGCTTGGCAGCAGGGAGTCGCTGATTTTGGAATGGTTGATCACCACTTCGAAGTTATCCGCATAAGACAAAATCACCGTGCCCTGACCGTCGACGCCGCTGTCCAGTAATGTCGCCGTGGCTGTTACTGATTCCGGTTCACCAAACAGCGAAATGGCGCTGGCCAGACAGTAATAGCCAATATCCATGATTGAGCCGTTGGAAAACGCCGGGTTAAAGGTATTCGGGTTTTCACCCGCCAGATAGCGCGGATAACGTGATGAATACTGGCAGTAATTCAGAATGGCTTTACGCAGTTTACCGATGCGGTTCAGCGCGCCTTTCATATGCAGGAAATTCGGCAGATAGGCGGTTTTAAACGCTTCGAACAGCACCACGTTGTTCTCTTTCGCGCAGGCAATCAGGCTTTCGGCTTCTTGCAAATTAGACGCCAGCGGCTTTTCGCAAATCACGTGCTTTTTATGGCTGAGAAACAACAGCGATTGTGGGGCGTGTAATGAATTCGGGCTGGCAATATAGACGGCATCAATCAGATCAGACGCGGCCATTGCTTCAAGGGAATCAAAATAATGTTCAACCGGATAATCCTCACCGAGCTTTTTAGCGCCTTCCAGCGTGCGGGAGTAAATCGCGGTTAACTTCATCTTACCGCTCTCGTGTGCGGCATCAATAAAACGCTGGGTGATCCAGTTGGTGCCGACGACTGCAAAGCGAATCATATGTGTTCCCTATAGATAAGTGGACAATGAATTATTGGTATAACTTGCCGAATATTTCCAGATGCGTCAGGTACATGCGCGTGTCGAATTCTAACTGATGATAGTCGGGCGTCATATGACAGCACAGGCTGTAGAAGGCTTTGTTGTGTTCTTTTTCTTTCAGGTGCGCGAGTTCGTGTACCACAATCATTTTCAGAAACGCTTCCGGCGCGCTTTTAAATACCGTCGCGACGCGGATTTCCGCTTTGGCTTTCAGCTTGCCGCCCTGAATGCGCGATATGGCGGTATGCAGCCCCAGCGCGTGTTTCATCACGTGGATTTTATTGTCATAAGCGACTTTGCTTAACGGCGATGAACTGCGCAAAAACTGGTTTTTCAGGTCCAGCGTATACTGATAGAGCGATTTGTCAGTGGTCAGCTCGTGCGGCTCGGGGTATCGCGTCAGCAACACTTTACCTAAACGTTCCTGTTCGATTAACTGGCGAACCTGAGCCTGAAGATTCTCGGGATAGCCTTGCAGATAGGTCAATTCAGGCATAACTATTTGCTTTGTCTCTTTATTGACGGGGAAAAGATGCCATACCGGTAAGCGGTGTTTTCGTCACGATCGCGCCAGTCCGGCAGATAAACCCCTTTTTAACTGAAAAAACGTTTTACTGATAGACCAAATTAAGGGATAAACAGCGCAAATTGAATATAGAGGAGGGCCAATGAGCCAATTCGAAACCGAAACAGGTGGTCAGTTATTGCAACTGCGTCTGGAACGTTATCCGCTGGAAGAAGCGGCAACGCAGTTACAGGCATGGGAAGCGGCGGATGAATATCTGCTGCAAAACCTGAACACCGACGCGCTCAACGGCCGTCCGCTGCTGATTTTCAACGATGCTTTTGGCACGCTGGCCTGCGCCTTGCAGCCGTACAGCCCGACCAGCATCAATGACTCTTTCATGAGTCAGCTGGCGATGCGCCATAACCTGCGTCTTAACGGATTTGACGAAGACAGCGTGGCGGCGCAAAGCAGCCTGGTGCCGTTGCCGATCAATCCGGGTCTGGTCATCATCAAAGTGCCAAAAACGCTGGCGCTGCTGGAACAACAACTGCTGGCGCTGCGTGAAGTGGTGACGCCGGACACGCAGATTATCGCCGGCGCGAAAGCCCGTGATATCCACACCTCTACGTTGCAGTTGTTCGAGAAAATCCTCGGGCCAACCAAAACCAGCCTGGCATGGAAAAAAGCCCGTCTGATCCATTGTGAAGCGACTCTGCCAGCGCAAACCGCAGAGCCGGTGATTTCCGAATGGGCGCTGGATGACAGCGAATTCCGTATTTCCAACCACGCCAACGTGTTCTCACGCGGCGGTCTGGATATCGGCGCACGCTTCTTCATGCAGCATCTGCCGGAAGGCATCGAAGGGCGTATGGCGGATCTGGGGTGCGGTAACGGCGTGATCGGCATGACCGCGCTGGCGCTGAATCCGGATGCAGAAATGCTGTTCGTCGATGAATCTTATATGGCGGTGGAATCCAGCCGTATTAACGTCGAAAACAATTTGCCGCAGGATGTCAGCCGCTGTCATTTCGAAGTGAACAATATGCTGGCTGGTGTCGAGCGCGAAACCCTGCACGCCGTGTTGTGTAACCCGCCGTTCCACCAGGGCACCGTGGTCAGTGATGACACCGCGTGGCGCATGTTCTGCGACGCCAAACGTTGCCTGCAAACCGGCGGCGAACTGCGCATCGTCGGCAACCGCCATCTGGATTACTACCAGAAACTGCGCCGCCTGTTCGGCAACTGCACGACGATCGCCACCAACCAGAAATTCGTGATTTTGCGTGCGGTGAAAACGGCGTCGCATCACTGATCGCTGAATTGCTGACATAAAAAGCCGCTCATCGCGGCTTTTTTTTCGTCTGCAGTTTTCTAATCCAATGTTTATATCTTCAGCGCCAGCCGCGTGCCCTGATCGATAGCCCGACGGGCATCAAGTTCGACGGCCACGTCTGCACCGCCGATCAGATGTACGGTTTTTCCGGCATCCTGCAACGGCTGATACAGGGCGCGCTGCGGTTCCTGTCCGGCGCAGATAATCACGTTATCTACTTCCAGACACAGCGGTTCGCCATTCATGATCAGATGCAAACCCGCGTCGTCGATGCGTTCGTAGCTGACGCCGCTTTGCATCTTCACGCCACGCTGCAGCAGGCTGGCGCGGTGGATCCAGCCGGTGGTTTTCCCCAGTCCTGCGCCGACTTTGGTGGTTTTGCGTTGCAGCAGAACGATCTCCCGCGCCGCCGGTTCGGGCTGCGGTCCCTGCGGTGCCAGACCGCCGCGATGCCTCAGGCTCTGGTCGATCCCCCATTCGTGACTGAAGGCCCGAGTACTCAGGCTTGATGACACGCCTTTATGCACCAGATATTCGGCGGTATCAAAACCGATACCGCCAGCGCCAATAATGGCGACGCGCTGACCGACCGGTTTTTTATCTCGCAGCACGTCGAGATACGTCAGTACGCTCGGGTGATCAATGCCAGTAATATCCGGCAGGCGTGGTGAAATACCGCAGGCGAGGATCACTTCGTCATAACCCGTTAACTGGCTGGCGGTGACGGTTTCACCCAGACGCAGCGTGACGCCCAGTAATGTCAGCTGACGCGAGTAATAGCGCAGCGTCTGATAAAACTCTTCTTTGCCGGGGATCTGTTTGGCGACATTAAACTGCCCGCCGATTTCATTGTGTGCATCAAATAAGGTGACGTGATGTCCGCGGCTGGCGGCGGTGGTGGCAAATGCCAGTCCGGCTGGCCCGGAGCCGACCACGGCCAGGCGTTTGGTGATTTCCGCACGGGTTATGGGTAACTGCGTTTCACGGCAGGCGCGGGGATTCACCAGGCAGGACGTGACTTCTCCGGCGAATATCTGATCCAGACAGGCCTGATTACAGCCGATGCAGGTATTGATTTCATCAGCACGCCCTTGTGCGGCTTTTTCGACAAACGCCGGATCGGCGAGGAACGGGCGCGCCATCGACACCATATCCGCGCAACCTTCGGCGAGAATTTTCTCCGCCACGTCGGGATCGTTAATGCGGTTGGTGGTGATCAACGGAATACCGACTTTGCCCATCAGTTTTTGCGTCACCCAGCTGAACGCCGCGCGGGGAACCATAGTGGCGATGGTCGGAATGCGCGCTTCGTGCCAGCCGATGCCGGTGTTAATAATGCTCGCGCCGGCCTGCTCGATGCGTTGCGCCAGAGTTTCGACTTCCTGCCAGTCCGAGCCTTCCTCAACCAGATCCAGCATGGATAAGCGATAAATAATGATGAACTCCCTGCCACAGGTTTCGCGCACGCGGCGCACGGCTTCTGTCGCAAACCGCATACGGTTATCGGCGGAACCGCCCCAGCTGTCCGTGCGCTGATTGGTGCGCGCGGTGAGGAACTGGTTTATCAGATAACCTTCGGAGCCCATGATTTCCACACCGTCATAGCCGGACGCCTTGGCGAGTTGCGCGCAGCGGGCAAAATCCGCCAGCGTTGATTCGATTTCTTCTTCGCTCAGGGCGTGAGGTGTAAAGCGGTTGATCGGTGCCTGAAGTGCTGAAGGCGCGACGGGGTGGGGCTGATAACTGTAACGCCCTGCATGAAGAATTTGCAGCGCAATTTTTCCCCCGGCGGCATGAACGGCCTCCGTTACCACGCGGTGATGCGTGATGTGCTCCTGTTCTGCGAGGACTGAACCACCCTGATACACCACGCCCTGCGCGTTGGGGGAAATGCCGCCTGTGACAATCAGCCCGACACCTGCGGCGGCGCGTTCGGCATAAAAGGCCGCCAGACGTTCAGGCCCGTCCTCCAGTTCCTCCAGTCCGGTGTGCATAGAACCCATCAGCACGCGATTTTTCAGTTGTGTAAAACCTAAATCCAGCGGCGCCAGCAGGTGCGGATAAAACAGCGAAGCGCGTTCAGTCATGGAATTCTCTTAAGTGGTCGGAGGAGATGAATTCAATTTAGCGGGTGGCAGAGCAATTGGAAAGTCAGCGTGCAATGACTGTGATATGCATCACTTTGGGGAAATCCCTGAGAGTTAATTAACTATTACGCATATTATTAATCGCCAAACATTAATTATGGCGGATTATTTTTGCGGAAGTCTGGTCGTCTGAAGTCGCGGATGAAAACATTATTTCTTTGTTTTTACACAATATTGATTGGTTGCAGGTTGTTTATTTTAAACATTTTTTTATTACGTTTATGCGCTTAGGATTATTTTTATAAAACAATCTCGAATCGATTCAGTTCAGGTTAGAGCTGGACTAGGCTGGAGCTGCTTCACCCTAAAAAATTCATTTCTAACCTGGATATATACTATGAATCTTATTGACCATACAGCCTGCCGCCCGTTTACCGAAGCCGGGCATTTGTCCCAGATTGCAGCCTATTATGAAGAAGGCCGTAATGTCATGTGGATGATGCTCAGGTCTTATCCACGTCCCTGTTTTAATCAGGAGCTTATTGAAGACATCATGACGCTCACCTATGCAGCAAAGGCGTCGGGGCTGCGTTTTGATTTTTGGGTCACCGGTTCTTTGGTGCCCAATATGTACAATGTGGGAGGTGATCTGAGTTTCTTTGTCGACTCTATCGTCAATAACAAGCGCGAGGCTTTGCGCGCCTACGCCAGAGCCTGTGTGGACTGTGTTCATGCTGCAGCGCGTGGATTTGATGTGGGAGCTATCAGCTTGTCGATGATTGAAGGTACGGCGCTGGGCGGCGGATTCGAAGCGGCGCTGGCGCACCATTATGTGCTGGCGCAAAACACGGCCCGGATGGGGTTTCCGGAAATCGCCTTTAACCTCTTTCCGGGAATGGGCGGTTATTCGCTGGTCTCGCGTAAAGCGGGCATGAAGCTGGCGGAGGAACTGATTTCCACCGGTGAGTCTCATACGGCGGAATGGTTTGAAAGCCGCGGGCTGGTGGATGTGTTATTCCAGCCGGGTGAGGCGTTCAACGCCACGCGTACGTTTATGGATGTGCTGCGGCCAAAACTTAACGGGATCCGCGCCATGATCCGCGCACGCCAGCGAGTACTGCAACTTTCACGTTCCGAGCTGATGGATATTACGGAGGATTGGGTGGATGCCGCGTTTACGCTGGAGGAGAAAGACCTGGGTTATATGGAGCGTCTGGTCATGCTGCAAAACCGGCATACGGCATCACTGCGTAAAACCGGCTAGCAGCGGGCAGAAAGGGCCCGTTACTGGCGCTATTTCTGTTTTGCTTTAGGTTTAAAAATATTGGGTGAAGCAATCATTTTTTCTTCAAGCCAGTGCTCGAGTTCCGTTGCGGGCATTGGCCTGGCGTAAAGAAAGCCCTGTTTGCTGTCCACACCAATCTCGTCAATTAACTTCTCTTCTTCAGCCGTTTCCACCCCTTCCGCCACCACGGTCAGTTGCAGGGTTTTCGCCACTGCCACAATCGCCCGCACCAGCGCCTGAGAAACCGGATTGTCATTGATCCCACGGACAAAACTCTGGTCGAGCTTAATGCAGTCGAGCGGAATGCGTGCCAGCTGGGACAGCGAAGAATAACCGGTACCGAAATCATCCAGATGCACCTGCGCGCCGAGTTTATGCAACTGGTTAATCATGGCGACAGCTGCGCCCTCGTCTTCCACCAGGCAGCTTTCGGTCAGTTCAAAATCGAGAAGACACCCTTTCATGCCGGCTTTTTTCATGGCGTCAGACAGCGTCGTGATAAACGAGCCATTATTCAGCTGGCGTCCGGAAAGATTCACGGCCACGCGCAGATTTAGCCCCTTTTTTTGCCATTCAGTCGCCTGACGGGTGGCGGTTTCGATCACCCATTTGCCGATGGGTGTAATCAGGCCAGATTCTTCGGCATAAGGGATAAAACTTTGCGGCTGGATAAGACCGCGTTCCGGCGAATTCCAGCGCAGCAGCGCTTCGACACTTTGCACGGTGCCATAAAGTGACACTTTCGGCTGATAGTGCAAAACCAGCTGGTCTTTTTCCGCCAGCGCTTTGCGTAAATGCGTGTCCAGCCACATGTATTCTGAGGCTTTTTCATTCATGCCCGGCGAGAAAACGCAGTGCGCATTTTTGCCTTTTTCCTTCGCCACATACATGGCGGTATCGGCGTTTTGCAGCAGCGTATCGCCGTCAGTGCCGTGTTCCGGACAGATAGCAATGCCGCCGGAACAGCCGGTATAGACTTCAATGAGACCGATACGAAATGGCAGGCTCAGGCGGCGCAACACGCGCTGGCTCAGTGCCTCCAGTGCGCTCAGTTCTGCATGGATACTGAGGATGATGAATTCATCGCCGCCGAGGCGCGCGAGCTTATCGTTAGGCGACAGACAATCCTGAATAGCGTCGGATACCGCCCGCAACAGGTGATCGCCAAACATATGACCGTAGGCGTCGTTCACCTTTTTGAAGTTATCCAGATCCAGATAAATCAGCCCGACTTTGTTTTCGCCGCGCTCGAGAAGGGCTCTGGCCAGAGATTCCTGTAACGCGTTACGGTTGGCGAAACCGGTGACCAGATCGGTGTTGGCCAGCACGCGCAGACGTTCCTGCGCTTTGCGCTCGTCCGTAATGTCAGAACCCGAGCAGATCAGGTATTTTTGCTGTTTACCGCTGCCGCTGTGGACGAATTTATTGCGAAACAGAAACAGCCGCTGACCTTTAACCGTATTGATCCAGCGTTCGACTTCGTAGGATTGCTGATGCTGAAAAAAACCGTTGATGTTCTGGCGCGACGCCAGACCTTCTTCCATCGACATGAATAAATCGTAGGCGCTGCGGCCAATGACATCTTCTTCGCGCAGGCCGGTATATTCTTCGCTCAGCCGGTTAAAACGATGGATTTTGCCTTCCTGATCGATGATCACAATCACGGAGTTGGCTTCGGAAACCACCTGTTCAGCAAAAGTCAGACCGACTTCAAGATCGTGCGCGACGGATTCAGTGTCCTGATACGCTGATGCCGTGCCAGCCCAGGCTTTGCTGTCAATTTTCCGGCCGACGAGATAAAGGCGTACAGGGGAACCGAACAGGGTGATGTCCAGCGTGAAACTTGAGGTGATCCCGGTCAGTTGCCTGATTTTTCCCGCCTGCCATTGGGTCAGGGAGATAGCAACATTAACAACGCCTTTCTCTGCGGACAGCTCCATTGCATTGCTGTCAGAACCCACTCGCCAGTATGGGCGGGGCGTACCAAAATGCAGGTACAGGATGGACGCATCTTGAGAATCGACCATGAATGTTTCTCCGAAAAGAACGCTATACGCCGCCAGTGTGGCGACATGGCGATAGTCAGCACAGACGGAGTTTACTCTGCTCAGCACACCCGCACCGCTCCGCAACTATCGGATACAGAGCCGGAAGGCGTAACACATTGAATTTAAGGTTAGCAACTGTCGGTTATATATCCAGTCACCGGACAGAAATTACTGCTCAGAACAGGCGGGTTCCGTTGCCGGGATCCCGCCTGAGAGAGAACGTGCTGACTACATATCGGGCCTGGCTTCAGACCCGATATGTTATTTCAGCAGGAAGCTGGTTTTCTTCACATCCTGAGAATCTAACCCGACGAATACGTTGAACTTACCGGGTTCAGAGGCCCATTTCAGCTTGTCATTGTAGAAACGTAAATCTCTTTCATTGATAGCAAATGTCACGGTTTTCTCTTCACCCGGCTGCAGGGTGATCTTCTCAAAGTTCTTCAGCTCTTTCACCGGACGACTGATCGACGCGGTGACATCCTGCAGATACAGCTGGACGATCGTCGCGCCACTGACTTTGCCGGTGTTTTTCACCGTGACACTGGCTGTCAGCGGATGTTTCGCATCCATGGTTGTGGATGAAAGGTTCACGTCAGACACGCTGAAACGGGTGTAGCTCAGGCCATAACCAAACGGGAACAGCGGCCCGTTGGTGATATCGAAATAACGGGTCGTGTATTTATCCGGATGCTGCGGATTGAACGGACGACCGGTATTCAGCACGCTGTTATACAAAGGAATTTGCCCGACCGAACGCGGGAAAGTCATCGGCAGTTTGCCTGACGGGTTGTAATCGCCAAACAGAACGTCGGCAATCGCGTGACCGCCTTCGGTGCCGGCGAACCAGGTTTCCAGCATGGCATCAGAGATGTCATTTTCCCACGTCAGTGTCAGAGGACGACCATTCATCAGCACAATCACCAGCGGCTTACCGGTGGCTTTCAGCGCCTTGAGCAGGTCACGCTGGCTTTGCGGAATGCTGATATCTGAACGGCTGGAGGCTTCATGCGCCATACCCTGCGCTTCACCCACCACCGCCACCACGACATCTGATTTCTCAGCTGTTTTCACCGCTTCATCAATCATGTCCTGCGGTTTACGCGGGTCGTTGATCACCTGCTTGTCGTAGGAATTAAGGAAATCGACCATCCCCTGATCGTCGGTGATGTTAGCACCGCGTGCATATAACAATGTGCCTTTGTCACCGAGGACATCTTTCATCCCCTGCAAGACAGTCACGGCCTGAGCGGCTTTACCGGCGGCAGACCAGCTGCCCATCACATCGCGTTTGCTGTCAGCCAGCGGGCCAATCACGGCAATGGTGCCTTTTTTCTGTAATGGCAGCGTCTCGTTGGTGTTTTTCAGCAACACGAGGGACGTGCGCGCGACTTCGCGGGCTTCGGTGCGGTGCAGACGGCTTTCGGCATTGGTGTCCGCCGGGTCGCTCGACTGCGGACCTAAATGACGGTATTCATCGACAAACAGCCCCATGTCCCATTTGGCGGCCAGAACGTCACGCACGGCACGGTCAATATCCTGCTGACTCACCAGACCGTCGGCGAGCAATCCTTTCAGATACTTACCGTACATATTGTCGGCCATGTCCATATCGACACCGGCTTTCAGCGCCATCGCAGCCGCCTGACGATCATCTTCGGCCACGCCGTGTTTGACCAGACCGCCAATAGCGCCGTGGTCACTCACTGTCAGACCTTTGAACTGCCAGTCATCGCGCAGAATATCTTTCAGCAACCAGGTATTTGACGTCGCGGGAACGCCGTTAACACTGTTGAGGGCAACCATCACGCCACCAGCACCGGCATCTACCGCCGCTTTATACGGTGGCATGTAATCGTTAAACATGCGTGTCAGGCTCATGTCCACGGTGTTGTATTCGCGACCGCCTTCCACCGCGCCGTACAGCGCGTAGTGTTTGACGTTAGCCATCACGGCGTAGGGTGCGGAAGGGTCTTTACCCTGATAACCCGTCACCATTTCATGTGCCAGGCGGGACGTCAGGTAGGTGTCTTCGCCAAAACCTTCGGAGACACGGCCCCAGCGCGGATCACGGGTAATATCGACCATTGGCGAGAAGGTCATATTCAGGCCATCTGCTGCGGTTTCCAGTGCGGAAATACGTGCGCTGGTGTTGACGGCCTGCATATCCCAGCTGGCGGCAAGGCCAAGGCTGATAGGGAAAATAGTGCGCTGACCATGCACCACGTCATAGGCATAAAACGGTGGGATCTTCAGGCGGCTTTCTTTGACCTGATCCTGCATGCGGCGAATATCAGGTTTAGTGACGGTATTAAACACGCCACCGACTTTACCGGCGCGGATGTCAGCCATAATGGCTTCTTTCTGATAGTCCGGCCCCACAGTGACCAGATTCAGCTGACCGATTTTTTCATCAATGGTCATTTTTTTCATCAGGTCAGCAATAAACGCATTGCGCTCTTTTACCTGATCCTGGGGAATGCCCGTCGTTTCGACGGCGAGCGAAGAAGCAGAACTTACCAGTAACACTAACGCGCCAAGCACGTGATGCGTATTCATCGGAATTCCTTCAGCCATAAGCAGGGGGTGCCAAACCGGTGAAAATTCAGCAGCCTGAAGCAAAAAAAGCAATGATCATTCTAAGAAAAGTATGGGTGAGAATCTAATACGACCCTTCAACTATTAGCAATGAATAGTTTATGCCCTGCGCACAATATCGTTTTACATTGCGGAGCAGACTGCAATTTACAGGTAATCAGAAACTCACGTACAAAAAGACCTCAGATACGCCACGCATTTTTCTAAATTTAGGATTAAATGATATGCAGGTGAACAAATAATCAGCAAGCTGGCCTGAATGTTCATTATCAGGGCAATAAAAAAGGCAGAACATCATGTTCTGCCTTTCTTTCATCTGTTCTCAACGACTCGCGGTGAGCGAATCGGATTAATAGTAATAAGACATATCGGTCGGGGTTTTGCTCATCACATCAAAGAAAACGTCTTTCGTGTTTGCCCAGAACTGCGCGACGGCGGCGGCATCATAATTCATGCCCATCAGGCTCATGACGAAGAAACAGGTTACGGTCAGGCCGAGACCGCTGCAAACAAAGGCCATGGTATTGCGGCTGGACTGCCGGCAAACAATATTAAGCTGGCTGGTGCAGAACATCAAAAAGGCGCTCAGCAATTCCCAGCGCATCATGACAATCCCGGCAGTTAAAGTACCCATCGATAAAATCCTTACTCACTACAGCCGTTTACACAAAGCCAAAATCAGCCGGATGGCTGTTATAACAGGTTGGCAGCGGGCTTTTCTGAAGAAATGGTGAATTACAATAGTGTGACGACGGTCACATTATATCACCGGATTTTATTTTTGAGCAAAATATGTTCGCTAATGAAAAATAGGCATAACACATCAACTTATTTTGATGATGTGTTATGAAAAGAGTGGGGTGCGATAACGGTAGGGCGTTGAGAGTTACCCGGTGAATCAGGCGCCGTACCCCATGACCTGTAACAGATGCTGCGCCTGCTGCACCGCTTCCTGACGGTGTGCGACGCCCAGTTTCTGGTACAAGTTGCGGATATGCGTTTTGATGGTGGTGGACGCGACATCGAGTTCACCGGCGATCTGATCGTTGCTGTAACCGGAGTAAATCAGCCCGAGAACCTGCCATTCGCGCTGGGTCAGCGGACTGGTGCGGATCAGTTCCGGCACCTGCGGATGGGTCAGCAGTTTGTTGACGAACCCTTCGTCGAAGTGCGCGAACTTATGACGATGGTGCTGGTTAATTTCACGCAGAATTTGCTGCGCACGGCGCTGTTCCAGTTCCGGCAGCAGATTGAGTTGCAGCAACTGACGCAACTGCTGCGCCATCATTTCCCCTTCGATGACGAAATGACTGACAAAACCCGTACGGTTCGCCAGCCCCAGCGCTTCGATCAACACCCGCTGCGCATCATTTTTACGGCCGGTATGCCAGTAAAGCAGATTGCTGAGCAGCAGATTGCGGTTGAGATCGCTGGTCAGGCGCAACTGACGCGCATTCTGATTCAGCTCATCGAGCACCACCTCGGCTTCATCAAACTGTTCCAGCAAAATCTGCACACGGGCGATATTACGCCACTGGCCTTGCTGGAAATGGTTGTCTGCCATATCGGGTTTACGCGCCTGTTGCAGCCACTGGCTGGCAGCGGCTTTGTCGCCGATCATCTGCCAGTAAATCACCCTTGGTTTATCGGTATTGGTCAGCCAGTCGATGTGATACTGACCGGTTTTGAGCAGGCTTTCACAGCGTTGCAGATGGTGATGTGCGTTATCGAGCTGACCGCGGGCGAGGGAGCATTTTGCCAGCATTGCCAGACACTGCAACTGCTGCTGTGGCTGGAAGTTGGTCAGCACGTCAAGCCCCTGACGGGCGGCGTCTTCGGCATCATCGAGCCGCGACCATGACCACAGTAATTGCGAGCGCAGGCGCAGCAAAAATTCGTGCATCGGCAGCTGTTCCAGATGCTGTTCACGCACCAGTTCAAAAGCGCGATCCTGCATCTCAAACGCAGCCTGCAAAAAGCCCTGCGCAATCAGGATTTCACTCTGTTGCAGCAATGCCCATAACGCATAGTGATAAGCTTCATAGCGGCGGGCAATCTGTTCTGTTTGTTGCATCAGCGGCAAAGCGCGGGTCAGATCGCCTTTGCAGTGCTGGATTTCGCCGGTGACCGAGGTCGCCACAATCCGGCTGTAATAGCTTTCATACGGCAGATATTTCAGGGCGTCGGCGGCCAGTTTTTCCGCCTCATCCTGACGGCCATCGTTAATCGCCACCTGCGCCCGCAGGGCATCAAATTCCGCCGCGAGTTCCTGTTCCATGACGATATTGCGCTGCTGCATTTCACTTTCGGCGCGCACCAGCAACGTTTCCACTTCGGCATAACGGTGCTGACTTTGTGCCAGCCACGCCTGCAACAGCACCAGTTTAGGATTCTGGATCAGGCGGTCGTACGGCAGCGCGGCCAGACATTCTTCCAACAACGCGAGTTCGCTCTGATTGAACAGTGCCCAGGCGTGTTGCAGCAGAATATCGCGCAGCATATTGATGTCTTCCGCCCCCAGCGCATGATGAATAGCTTCGGCTGGAAAACCTTGCGCCAGCCAGCCTTCGGCAGCGGCACGGTGAATGGCCGGCAGTTCTGTCGACAGTTCCCACTGGCAGCGCTGGCGCAGGAAAGTGGCAAACAGCGGATGGAAGTTAAACCATTCGCCGGTGTCATCCATGCGGTGAATGAAAAGCCCCTGACGTTCCAGTTCCTCGAGGCGCTGCTGGCCGTTTTCGCTGCCGGTCAGACGCACAATCAGCGCATCGTTCATTGACCGCAGCAGCGAGCAGCGCAGTAAAAAGTCTCGTGTCGGCGCATCCACGCGATCCAGCACTTCATCCACCAGATATTCTGAAAGATGGCTGGCATTCAGCCCGGCCAGTTTGCGGGCGGACTGCTGCGTAGACTGTTGCGACGACGTGGTGGACTGACGTGCGGATAACGCGATCAGCTGGAGTGCCGTTGCCCAGCCAGCCACTTCGTCGCACAGACGGCCACTGTCGGCCTGATCGATGGGGTCTTTCAGCCGGTTGTCGAAAAATTGCTGGGTTTCCGGATGCGTAAAGGCCAGATGCGTGGCGTTGAGTTCCAGCAGCTGATCGCGGACACGCATATTGGCGATACCCAGCGGTGGCAGGGTGCGCGAAAGGACCACCAGCGACAGATTTTCCGGCTGATGACGCAGGAAAAAACGCATCCCTTCATGGATGGCATCGTTAGAAATCAGGTGATAATCGTCGATAACCAGCAGCAGCGGACGGTGCCAGTCGGAAAGCTCAACAAACAGCTGAGCAAACAGCGCCGATAAACTGGCGTACTGGTGTTTCTGACTCAGCGCTTCACTTTTGACGCAATGACCGCCGCAAGCCTGTTGTACCGCCGCAATCAGATAGCTGGCAAAACGCTCCGGCTGATTGTCACTTTCATCCAGCGAATACCAGCCGAGATCGCTTTTGCCCGCCGCCCAATGTGCGACCAGCGTCGTTTTCCCATAGCCCGCCGGACTGGCGACCAGGGTCAGACGGTAATTTGGCGCAGTCGAGAGCTTCGTCAGCAGACGATCGCGAACCACTGTATTTTGCTGCCGCACCGGGCGGCTCAATTTCGACGGGATCAGCATTTTTTTCGATTCTTTTGACGGTAGTCAGGAGGCGTAATAATTATTTCGCAGCGTGTAATTAATCACTTTTTCTAAAGTCCTCTTTTGAAACATTGATTGCAAGAATGTTACGTTTTTACATGCCGTTAAGTTGCTCTGCATCACACTTCTAAATACAAATTTTCAGAGCTTCCCCCTGATCCCCCGTCTCCTCCGGCTACGCCCCGTTTCTCCTCCCTGCCTAATCTTTGGCAGGATGATGCTGCTCACAGGCACAAGCGTCAGCATAGTGATAATCAACATCAGACTTCCCTACAAATTCCCGGATAAAGAGGCATGTAATGCAGGTGACTTTGGATAAGACGCAGTTTTTAGCCGCGCTAAAACGCCAGTGGCAGGGATTCGGTTTGCAACAGGCACAGGATATGACATCGCATCAGTGGTGGCAGGCCACCAGTGCCGCGCTGTCCGAACTGCTGAGTGCGCAGCCTGCGCCTGAAGCGGCAAAACAGCCGCAACGGCACGTAAACTATATTTCGATGGAATTTCTGATCGGGCGCCTGACCGCGAATAACCTGATCAACCTCGGCTGGTATGAAACCGTTAACCAGGCTCTGAAAGAGCAGGGCGTTGAGCTGGCCGATGTGCTGGAGCAGGAAACCGATCCGGCGCTGGGTAATGGCGGATTAGGGCGTCTGGCGGCCTGTTTCCTTGATTCGATGGCGACCGTCGGACAACCGGCAACCGGCTACGGCCTGAATTATCAGTACGGTCTGTTCCGTCAGTCGTTCAGCGAAGGCAAACAGCAGGAAGCGCCGGATAACTGGCATCGCGAAAGCTATCCGTGGTTCAGCCACAACAGCTCGCTGTCTGTTGACGTGGCGTTTGGCGGCAAACTGACCAGGAACGAGAATGGCGAAGAACAATGGCATCCGGCGTTCTCCCTGCGCGGTGAAGCCTGGGATTTGCCGGTGGTCGGCTATAAAAATGGCGTCACCCAGCCACTGCGTTTGTGGCAGGCCACCGACGTGCATCCGTTTGATCTGACCTTGTTCAACGACGGTGAATTCCTCAAGGCTGAGCAAAAAGGCATTGATGCGGCGAAGCTCACCAAAGTGTTGTATCCGAATGACAACCACGATGCCGGTAAACGCCTGCGCCTGATGCAGCAGTATTTCCAGTGCGCCTGTTCGGTAGGCGATATCCTGCGTCGTCATCATTTCCTCGGTCGCAAAATTGAAGATTTACCGAAATTCGAAGTTATCCAGCTCAACGACACGCACCCGACCATTGCCATTCCTGAACTGCTGCGTATTTTGCTCGACGAGCATCAGCTGGGCTGGGACGCTGCCTGGGCAATCACCAGCCAGACCTTTGCGTATACCAACCACACGCTGATGCCTGAAGCGCTGGAATGCTGGGACGAAAAACTGGTGCGGAGCCTGTTACCGCGCCACTTCTCGCTGATCAAAGCCATTAATGCCCGCTTCAAAAAAGTGGTCGAAAAGCAGTGGCCGGGCGATAAAGCGGTGTGGGAAAAACTGTCTGTTCACCAGAACAAACAAGTCCGTATGGCGAATCTGTGCGTGGTTAGCGGCTTTGCGGTGAACGGCGTGGCGGCGCTGCACTCCGAACTGGTGGTGAAAGATCTGTTCCCGGAATATCACCAGCTGTGGCCGAACAAATTCCATAACGTCACCAACGGCATTACGCCGCGTCGCTGGCTGAAACAGTGTAATCCGGCACTGTCTGCGCTGATTGACGACACGCTGAAAACCGAATGGGTTAACGATCTGGATGCCCTGAAAGGGCTGGAAAGTTTCGCCGACGATAATAAATTCCGTCAGCGTTATCAGACGATTAAGCGTGAGAATAAAATCAAACTGGCGCACTACGTGAAACAGGTGATGGGGCTGACGCTCAATCCTGACGCCATTTTCGATGTGCAGATCAAACGCCTGCACGAATACAAACGTCAGCATCTGAACCTGCTGCACATTCTGTCCCTTTACCGTCAGCTGCGTGATAACCCGGAAATGGACATGGTGCCACGCGTCTTCCTGTTCGGCGCGAAAGCGGCACCGGGTTATTACCTGGCGAAAAACATTATCTACGCTATTAACAAAGTGGCGGAAAAAGTGAATAACGATCCGCTGGTGCGCGACCGCATCAAAGTGGTGTTTATCCCGGATTACCGCGTTTCTGTCGCTGAACTGATGATCCCGGCCGCGGACGTTTCCGAGCAGATTTCGACCGCCGGGAAAGAAGCCTCAGGCACCGGCAACATGAAGCTGGCGCTGAACGGCGCGCTGACCGTCGGCACGCTCGACGGCGCGAATGTCGAGATTGCTGAAGAGGTCGGAGAAGACAATATCTTCATCTTTGGCAACACGGTTGATCAGGTCAAAGCGTTGCAGGCGAAAGGCTACGATCCGCTCAAGATCCGCAAAAAAGACAAGCACCTGGATAAGATCCTCAAAGAGCTGGAAAACGGCTTCTTCAGCGATGGCGACAAACAGGCTTTCAGCCTGATGCTCGACAGTTTGCTGGGTGGCGGCGATCCTTATCTGGTGCTGGCTGACTTTGCCGATTATTGCGCCGCGCAGCAAAAAGTTGATGTGTTGTATCGCGACCAGGAAGACTGGACGCGCAAAACCATTCTCAACACGGCACGTGTTGGGATGTTCAGTTCCGACCGCTCGATCCGCGATTATCAGCAGCGGATCTGGCAGGCGAAACGTTAAGGAGCCCGCATGGAGAACAAAGCACTGGAGCAGGCCGCCAGGGAGGCGGGTATTTCCTCTGGTTTTATCAACGCGCACGGTAAGCAGCAGGCGATTGCGCCCGAAACTAAGCGTGAACTGTTAGCCGCAATGGGCTGGGTGGCGGAAAGCCATCTGGTAGTGACGCCGGTTCCTGCGGTGAAAGTGTTCGTTTCCGGCAGCCGTCTGGCATTGCCGGTCGGGGGTGAAGGCGAATATGCCTGGACACTCAAACTGGAAAGCGGTGCAACCCAGCAAGGGCGAATCAGCGGTAAAATGACCCTGGCGCTGCCGGGCAAAATCCCTGCCGGTTATCACCAGCTGACGCTGACACAAGATGCGCAGCAGTGGGATTGCCGGGTGATTGTCGCCCCGAAACGTTGCTATGAACCTGATGCGTTGCTGGCGGGTAAAAAACTGTGGGGCGCGTGCGTGCAACTTTATACGCTGCGCTCGGAAAATAACTGGGGGATTGGCGATTTCGGCGATCTCCGGTTGTTGCTGAAAAAGGTCGCTGAGCGTGGCGGTGCGTTTGTCGGGCTGAATCCTATTCATGCGCTGTATCCTGCCAATCCGGTGGCGGCCAGCCCTTACAGTCCGTCGTCGCGCCGCTGGCTGAACGTGATTTATATCGACGTCAGTGCCGTCGACGATTTCAGGCTGAGCGAAGCCGCGCAACAATGGTGGAATCTGCCGCTGACGCAGCAACGGTTACAGGCCGTACGTGCCAGCGACTGGGTGGATTACGGTGAAGTGATGCCGCTCAAACTCGAAGGTTTACGCCTGGCCTACGCGCAATTCCTGAAGCGTAAAGCGCAGGATGCGCAGGTGAAATCGCTGGCGGCTTTTGTGAAGCAGGGCGGGGAAAGTCTGTATCTGCAGGCGGCGTTTGACGCGTTATACGAGCATCTGGCGAAAGAGACGGATGTTGCGCTCGGCTGGAACCGCTGGCCGGAGCAATATCATGATGCGCGCGGACCGGCCGTACGCGCTTTCTGCGAACAACAAGCGCAGGATGTGGAGTTTTACCTCTGGCTGCAATGGCTGGCAGAAACGCAATTTTCCCAATGCTACGAGGTCAGCCAGCAGGGCGACATGTCGATCGGTTTATATCGCGATCTGGCCGTCGGTGTGGTGGAAGGTGGCTCGGAAACCTGGGGCGATGGCGAGCTGTACTGCCTGAAAGCCTCGGTCGGCGCACCGCCGGATATCCTCGGGCCGCTGGGTCAGAACTGGGATCTGCGCCCGATGGATCCGCATGTGATGGTGAAACGCGGTTATCAGCCGTTTATCGATCTGCTGCGTTCAAACATGACCAGCTGTGGCGCGTTGCGTATTGATCACGTGATGACGTTATTGCGTTTATGGTGGATCCCTGCCGGTGAAACAGCGGATAAAGGCGCGTATGTGCAATATCCGGTAGACGATCTGCTGGCTATTCTGGCGCTGGAAAGTCAGCGTCACCGCTGCATGGTGATTGGTGAGGATCTGGGCACCGTCCCGGTGGAGATCGTCAGTAAGCTGCGCGAAGGTGGGGTGTATTCCTACAAAGTGCTGTATTTCGAGCGTGATGAGGAAAACAACTTCCGTGCGCCGCAGTCGTATCCGGTTCAGGCGATGGCGACGATCACCACGCATGACCTGCCGACGCTGCGCGGATACTGGCAAAGTGACGATCTGGCGCTGGGTAAATCGCTGGGACTGTACCGCGATGAAGATGTGTTGCAGGAGCTGTACGCCGACCGCGCCCGTGCGCGTCAGGGGCTGCTTGACGGCTTACACCATTACGACTGCATCCCTAAGAAAACCGGACGTAAAGCGGCATTGATGGAGATGACGCCGGTGCTCAACCGTGGCCTGCAACGCTACGTCGCTGACAGCGCCTGTGCTTTGCTCGGCCTGCAACCAGAAGACTGGTTAGACATGGACGCGCCGGTCAACGTGCCCGGCACCAGCGACGAATACCCGAACTGGCGCCGTAAACTGTCCACCTCCCTCGAAGAGATGTTCGCCGACGAGCAGGTGAATAAGCTGATTAAAGACCTCGATAAACGCCGCCGGAAAGTTTCGGTAAGCTGAGGTTTAGAGAAAGACAAACTAAGCCCCGTAAGGGGCTTTTTTGTGAATGACTTAAAAAGAAGTATGCGTTTCTGCTTCTGCGTTATTAGCAAGAATACCTACCAGAATTTCGTCGGGATCGAGGATAGCAAACATCATGTCGCCAACGATGCGGCGCTGATCTTTAGTCCGATGATAATTAGCCACTATTTCTGGCGGTAACGTTCTTAAAATCTCTTCAATGGTTCTCATAACTATTCCTTTAGTGTGAATTAGAACACTCTACCGTTTTAATAATTCATTTCCTATACCGGTTCAGTTAAGCCCTTCTTCAGGCCATTCAAAATCGTGTACTCCCCCTCGTTGTCCCAAATGGCGTAATTTATTTAACAGATTTGATTTGTTAACTTTCATATCGCCATGCTCGTCATAAATAAATCCCCAGTACTGGTAAAAAGATGCCAGCCCTGAAACAGGTCTGTTTATTTTCAGAACTATTACACCAACAATATCTGCAAATAAATACGCGGCAAAAAATGCACAAAAAGCCATGCGTTTTTCTAATGCTGACTTTAAAACGGCATTTTTAAAATGTTCCAGCATGTGAATAGAAACCTGGTTAGCTTTAACATCGTAAGAATATACCGCTGCGCCAATCACTATGGGCGGCCTGCCTTTAGAATGTATTGCCAGGCTGAAGCGATTTTCAAGAATGAAGTGTTCTTCTTTAAACCATAATCGCCAGTCTAGCATTGTCCGCATGAGTTCAAGATCAATAGCAGAACGCTTATCCAGAAAATTTACCTGAACATTTATCTGGTGATCGTTGAGCCTGTTTTGTAATTCGTTAAATGCCAACTCGGCAATGTCATAAACCCATCCTGAAATATTCACGGGGACCTCCTTTTAACCGTCTGTCCCGCAGGCATGTTAAGAGGAATACTGGGCAATACCATCCCAGAGAGCCGATCCTGATACTTATTTATCATTCCTGGAATATGTCTCGAAAAGTAGAATGCAATGGAAAGCGTTTTGCATAAGCACAGACACAAAAAAAGGCGGCTTATTCAGCCGCCCAAGACACAGGTAATTGATCAAGTACTACAAAGCGCATTAGCCTTACATTTAACCTTTCACACCGCCTGCCGTTAAGCCGCCGACCAGCCAGCGTTGGGCGATCAGGAATACTGCCGTAATCGGGATGGCGGACAATATGGCTGCCGCCGCGAAATCGCCCCACAGGTAGTTTTGCGGGTTCAGATATTGCTGCATGCCGACCGCCAGGGTGTAGCTGTTCACATCACGCAGCAGTAAAGATGCCACCGGCACTTCGGTTATGGCTGCGATGAATGACAGAATGAACACGACGGCCAGAATCGGTACCGACAGCGGCAGCAGCACCAGACGGAAAGCCTGCCACGGGGTGGCGCCATCCAGTGCGGCGGCTTCTTCCAGCGAGCCGTCGATGGTTTCGAAATAGCCTTTGATGGTCCAGACGTGCAGGGCGATGCCGCCCATATAGGCGAAGATCACGCCGCCGTGAGTGTTCAGGCCGAGGAACGGCACATACATGCCGAGGCGGTCGAACAGGGCGTATAACGCCACCAGCGACAGCACCGCCGGGAACATCTGGAAGATCAGCATCCCTTTGAGCAGCGAACTTTTACCGCGGAATTTCATGCGGGCAAACGCGTAGGCGCAGGTGGTGGAAAGGGCGACGATGCCGACCGCGGTGATCCCGGCGATCTTGATCGAGTTCCATAACCACAACATCACCGGGAATGGCGGCGGTGTGATGCTGCCGTCGCTGTTGGTGACCGCGATGCCGAGCGCCAGTTTCCAGTGATCCCACGAGACCTGATCCGGGATCAGGCTGCCGGTAGCAAAGTTACCCGGACGCAGCGAGATGGCGAATACCATCAGCAGCGGGAACAGGATCAGCGCCAGAAAACACAGCAGTAAAAGGTGCGTGACCAGCAATCTGACTTTCTGCGACTTAGGTTTAACCATGGGCATTGTCTGTTTCTCCTTAGTCGAATTTCATGCGTGAGGCTTTCAGGTTCACGATAGCCAGCGCACCGACCAGCAGGAAGATCAGCGTGGCAATCGCCGCCGCCAGCCCGAAGTCCTGCCCGCCGCCGCCTTCGAAGGCGATGCGATAGGTGTAGCTGACCAGCAAATCGGTATGACCGGCAGGTGTCGTAGTGCCGAGCATGTCCGGCCCGCCGTTGGTCAGTAACTGGATCAGCACGAAGTTATTAAAGTTAAAGGCAAAGCTGGCGATCATCAGCGGCGTCAGCGGTTTAATGAGCAAAGGCAGCGTGATGCGGAAAAAGTTCTGCATCGGCGTGGCGCCGTCCATTGCCGAAGCTTCATAAAGATCGTCAGGAATGGCTTTCAGCAGGCCCATACACAGGATCATCATGTACGGATAACCGAGCCAGGTGTTGACGATAATGATCATGCTTTTGGCGGTCCACGGATCGCTGAACCATGCCGGTTTAATGCCGAACAACGCGCTGAGCATCAGGTTGATCTCACCGAAACTCTGGTTGAATAACCCTTTGAAAATCAGAATCGAAATAAAGGCCGGCACCGCATAAGGCAGGATCAGCAGGATGCGGTAAGCGGCTTTGCCTTTCAGTTCCTCCCACTGTACGACGCAGGCCAGCACCATGCCGACGGCGACGGTCAGGATCACGGTCAGCAGGGCAAAAACAACGGTCCAGACGAAAATCGACAGGAAGGGTTTCTGGATCCCTTCATCATGCAATACGCGCAGGAAGTTGCCCCAGCCGATGCCGACGGTAAAGCCCGGGCTGAGTTGTTCGGCCTGCCATTCGCCCTGAGCGTTTACTGCCTGATAGAAGCCGGTTTTTGTGTTCGGGCGGTAGATGGTGCCGGTTTCAACGTTAGTCAGCTGCTTTTCATCGTCGCCCAGTTTGTACAGCGGCTGGGTGCCGGAGAACTGGCGCAATGAACTCATGCGCAGCGTTTCGCCGTCGGGTAATTTCGCCGAGAGTTGTCCCAGCGCCGCACGGTTTTGTGTCACCACGCGCAGACCGGCTTTTTCCGTCGAAGGGGCGGTCTGCGGGAGCATCTCCAGCGTTTGTGGCGCGGAAGCGTTAAAGGCAAAAGGTGGCGAAACCAGCGTCTCGCTGTTATCCGCTGACGTCAGTGCCAGCTGCCATTTATCACCGGCAGACTTTTCACCAGCAGGGAAGAGCGCAAAATTAAGCGCTTTTCCGCCCTGAAATTGACGGTCCATCAGCACCGACTGCGCACGTTCAAACGTCAGCTGGTTGGTGCTGCTGTAGTTGGTAAACGCAATCGCGATGGTGCAGACCAGCGGGAACAGCACAAATAACGACATCCCGGCGAGGCCAGGATAGACATAGCGCCACGAATAGGCGCGGCGGTTGCCGTAAATGTATAAACCGACGCTGGAAAGAATCAGGGTCAGAACGGCAAAAAGGGTTTCGCCCTGCGCATACATCAGCACGATCAGATAACCGGTAAAGCAGGCGAGCAGGGCGATGACCAGCCATTTGAACGCATTGCTGAACGGCCGTTTTTTGGCTCTTGGCATAAGGACAATCCTTGTGGTGGCGGTACGGAACCCGTGAGTCCCGTACCGTTCATTGAGCTAATGCTTCGGCATTACTTGGTAATGCGTGTTTCTACGTCTTTCAGTGCTTGCGGAACAGTCTGGCGGCCATTCACCGCATTGATGATGGCGCTGCGTTCTGCATACCAGAAGGCGCTCATCTGCGGGATGTTAGGCATGATTTCGCCGTTTTTGGAGTTAGCCATGGTGGCGGCGATGCGCGGATCTTTCTCCAGTTGTTCCTGATACGTTTTCAGTGCCACAGCGCCCAGCGGTTTATCTTTGTTGACCACCGCCAGACCTTCGTCGGTGATCAGATAGTTTTCCAGGAACTCTTTCGCCAGTTCTTTATTCGGGCTGGCGGCGTTGATACCGGCAGTCAGCACGCCGACGAACGGTTTAGACGGTTTGCCGTGGAAGCTTGGCAGCAGCGTCACGCCGTAATTGATTTTGCTCTTGTCGAGGTTTGACCAGGCCCACGGACCGTCGATAGTCATCGCGGTCTGGCCTTTGTTGAAGGCGGCTTCGGCGATGGAATAATCGGTATCAGCGTTGATGTGTTTGTTTTTCACCAGATCGATGATGAATTGCAGGCCAGCCTGAGAACCTGCGTTATTCACGCCGGTGTCTTTAATGTTGTATTTGCCGTTTTCATACTTGAACGCATAACCGCCATCAGCGGCGATGATTGGCCAGGTGAAGTACGGTTCCTGCAAGTTCCACATGATGGCGCTCTTGCCTTTGGCGCGCAGCTCTTTGTCCAGTGCCGGGATTTCTTCCCAGGTTTTTGGCGCTTCTTTAATGATGTCTTTGTTGTAAATCAGTGACAGCGCTTCAACCGCGACCGGATAGCCGATCAGCTTGCCGTTGAAGGTCACTGCATCCCAGGTGAACGGGAACAATTTGTCTTTGAAGGCTTTATCCGGGCTGATTTCAGCCAGCAGGCCAGACTGTGCGTAACCGCCGAAACGGTCGTGCGCCCAGAAGATAATGTCAGGGCCGTCGCCGGTGGCCGCGACTTGCGGATATTTTTCTTCCAGCTTGTCCGGATGTTCTACCGTGACTTTAATGCCGGTGTCTTTCTCAAACTTCTTACCGACTTCCGCCAGGCCGTTGTAGCCTTTGTCACCGTTGATCCAGATGACCAGCTTTCCTTCTTCTATTTTGGCAAATGCGGAAGATGACAGCACCAGCGTAGCCAGCGCTGAGAGTGCCAGTGTTTGTTTAACAATCTTTTTAATGCTGAGAGTCATAATCCAATCCTTTTTATTTCCTGTGAGGAGTCGGTTTTCTGTCGTCTGAGACGGGAAAAGACAGGGTACGACGCCAGTGTGGATTCAACCCGACAACGCTTCATCATCCCCCCCTCTACGCCCCCGCCTCTCAGAATGTGATCCCGCCGACACTCTCTGGCGTTATGTGGTTCATCACTCAAAAATATGCGTCGTTTTTTGCCATTCAGATCACGAATTTGATTTTTGCTGTGAACTTTCATCCGGTTGCGCGAATCCGTCATCCTCCCTGCTCCTCCCCCATGAAAAACTTTGTTACGGATGATTACGCTTAGCGGCTATTCCTTCACTCTTCGTTGCATTGAGTTTTCTCGCTGGCAGCAAGTACAGGAGTTCAGGATGGCGAGCGTTTCCCTTAACAGCGTGTACAAAGCCTTTGGTGAAACCGTGATTTCCAGCGACATCAATCTGGAAATCGAAGAGGGCGAGTTTGTGGTGTTTGTCGGGCCATCCGGCTGCGGTAAATCAACCCTGCTGCGCATGATTGCCGGTCTGGAAGACATCACTTCCGGCGAACTGAAAATCGGTGATAAACGCATGAATGAAGTGCCGCCCGCAGACCGCGGCATCGGCATGGTATTTCAGTCTTATGCGCTTTATCCGCACCTGTCGGTGGCTGAAAACATGTCTTTTGGCCTCAAGCTGGCCGGAGCGAAGAAAGCAGAAATCAATCAGCGTGTGAACCAGGTTTCTGAAGTATTGCAGCTGGCGCACCTGTTAGATCGTCGTCCGAAAGCGCTTTCCGGCGGACAACGTCAGCGCGTAGCGATTGGCCGTACGCTGGTGGCAGAACCGACGGTTTTCCTGCTCGATGAACCGCTTTCCAACTTAGATGCCGCGCTGCGTGTGCAGATGCGTATCGAGATTTCGCGCCTGCATAAGCGCCTTAAACGCACCATGATTTACGTGACCCACGATCAGGTCGAAGCGATGACGCTGGCCGATAAAATCGTGGTGCTCGATGCCGGACATATCGCTCAGGTCGGTAAGCCGCTCGAGCTGTATCACTATCCTGCCAACCGTTTTGTCGCCGGTTTTATCGGCTCTCCAAAAATGAATTTCCTGCCGGTGAAAGTCACCGGTGCTGAACCTGCACGTGTGCAGGTCGAGTTGCCAAACCGCCAGCAAGTCTGGCTGCCCGTCGAAGGCACCGACGTCAAAGTCGGCAGCAACCTGTCACTGGGTATCCGTCCTGAACATCTTCTGCCAAGCGACGTCGCGGAAGTGACGCTTTCCGGTGAAGTGCAGGTCGTCGAGCAACTGGGTAACGAAACACAGATCCACATCCAAATTCCGGCAATTCGTCAGAACCTGGTGTACCGCCAGAACGACGTGGTGCTGGTAGAAGAAGGTGCAACATTCGCCATCGGGTTGCCACCACACCGCTGCCATCTGTTCCGCGAGGACGGAACTGCATGTCGCCGGTTACATCCCGAATCTGGTGTTTGAAAGCACGCGATCCCCTACAGGAGAAAATGATGATTACAATGCGTAGTTCTTCCCTGGCGCTGGCAGTGGCTGCCGGAATCCTTTCTACACAAGCAATGGCAGTCGATTTTACCGGTTATGCCCGTTCGGGCATCGGCTGGACTGGCAGCGGCGGCGAGCAGCAATGTTTCAAAGCGACAGGCGCTGACAGTAAATACCGTCTGGGTAACGAATGTGAAACCTATGCGGAGTTAAAACTCGGTCAGGAAGTGTGGAAAGAAGGGGATAAGAGCTTCTACTTCGACACCAACGTGGCGTATTCCGTATCACAACAGAACGACTGGGAGTCAACCGATCCGGCTTTCCGCGAAGCAAACGTGAAGGGTAAGAACCTGATCGAATGGCTGCCGGGTTCCACCATCTGGGCCGGTAAGCGTTTCTACCAACGTCATGACGTGCACATGATCGACTTCTACTACTGGGATATTTCAGGTCCTGGTGCGGGTCTGGAAGATGTGGATCTGGGCTTCGGTAAACTGTCTCTGGCAGCGACCCGTAACACCGAAAGCGGCGGCTCATACGGCTATATTGCTGACCAGCGTAACGAAGTGCCAACGTCCAACGACGTGTTCGACGTTCGTCTGGCAGGCCTGCAAACTAACCCGGGCGGCGTGCTGGAGTTAGGTGTGGATTACGGTCGTGCCAATGCGCGTGACGGTTATTCCTTCGCGGACAATGCGACCAAAGACGGCTTCCTGGTGACTGCAGAACATACGCAGAGCATCTACAACGGCTACAACAAATTCGTCCTGCAATATGCCTCAGACTCTATGACTGATCCGGGTCAGGGCGCAGCGAACGGCCACTCCAACGGTGCAGCCATCGACAACAACGGCAGCATGATCCGTGTTCTCGACCACGGTGCGATTGACTTCAACGATACCTGGAGCCTGATGTATGTGGCGATGTATCAGGATGTTGACCGCGATAACAATAACGGCACAACCTGGTATACCGTCGGTGTCCGTCCGATGTACAAATGGACCCCGATCATGAGCACCTTGCTGGAAGTCGGTTACGACAACGTGAAATCCCAGCGCACCGGCGACAAAAACGGTCAGTACAAAGTTACCCTTGCGCAACAATGGCAGGCTGGCGACAGCATCTGGTCACGTCCGGCCATCCGCGTGTTTGCAACCTATGCAAACTGGGATGAAAAATGGGGCTACGATACTGACAGCGGCGCAAACAATGGCTTAGCGATGAACGATACCAGCACAAGAACCTTCAGCCGTGGTAATGACGATGAAATAACGTTCGGCGCACAAATGGAAATCTGGTGGTGATCCTCTTCGTCCTTTGAGCCGCAGATGCGTTAGCTGCCCTCACTCACCCCGGTCACATACATGTGTATGCTCCCGGGGATGAGTTCAGTTGCCGCCTTCCTGCAACTCAAATGACTTCGAGGCCTGTGCCAGTTTTCAAAAGTACAAGCAGTAAAGAAGATGTGCTGGCTGGCGGATTATCGCTGATAACCGCCAGCCTTCATGGTGATTTCAAAGGAAACAATAATGAAAAAGAATCTGCTGTCACTGTGTCTGTCGCTGAGCCTGCTGGCTGCTGCACCTGCGGTCGTGAATGCGGCGCAGAATGATGCGAATACCGCACCTGCAATTTCCAGCCAGACCTTACGCAACCTTTCATGGACGCCGCTGGTCCCGCCAGTGACGCAGGATGTGACGCTCGGAACGTCCAGCGCACAGATTAATCAGGGTCAAATTCAGGGCGCCGTCGGGGCATTCGCATTGCCTGCCGACCGGGGTTCACTTGAAATTACGCTGACCAGTATCGCGACCGGTAAAACCGTGTATGCGCCAAATGTTCTGGTGCTGGATGAGCAGATGCGTCCGGCAGCCTTTTATCCTTCCAGCTATTTCCCGTATCAGAAACCGGGCATCGTCTCCAGTGACCGTCTGGAAGGCACACTGAAACTGACGCCAGCGCTGGGTCAGAAACAAATTTATCTGCTGGTGTACACCACCCGTCAGGATCTGGCTGAAACGACGCAGATGGTGAACCCGGCCAAAGCCTTTGCCGCTGGCGTGGGTAACGCGGTACCGGATATCCCGGATCCGATTGCCCGTCATACCCCAACCGGCACGCTGAGCCTGAAAGTCACCGCCGAGCAGAAAACCGGTAACGTGATGATTGGTCAGTTCCTCCCGTCATCTGCACCAGCAGCAGCGGAGCCAGTGGTTGTCGGCAGCACCCAGGCACCTGCGCCTGCGGCAGCCCCGGCCAAACCGTCTGAACCTATGCTCAGTGATTCCGAAACCTATTTCAACGACGCGATTAAGAAAGCGGTGAAAGCAGGGGACGTCGATAAAGCCCTGAAACTGCTGGACGAAGCCGAACGTCTGGGTTCTAAAACCGCCCGCAAAACCTTTATTGAAAGCGTGAAACACTAAGTTTTCTTAGCGCCTCCCTGCGAAGGGGAGGCGCTAAATCTCCTCATTTCTTTTTCTCCCTTCTATTGTTACCCTGTTGTTAATTCATTCAGCGGGGGATTATGGCGTCTGCAAACTGGGTCGATTTATCGAAAGATAAAGACAGCGGGATCGAGACGATCCACGCCCATTTCGAAGGCCATGCTTACGATCCTCACTGGCATGACAGCTATCTGGTCGGCGTTACGCAGTACGGATTGCAGCAGTTCAGCTGCCGGCGCCAGAAGCACCAGAGCCTGCCGGGTAAAGTGTTTATGCTCGAACCGGGCGAAATCCACGATGGCGATGCCGTGCAGCCCGGCGGTTTTACTTACCACATGCTGTATCTCGCTCCGCAATGGCTGAGCCGCGAACTGGCGGCGCGGCGCGATTCTCTGTCGTCTGCCGGTGATCCGAGTTTCGAAAATACCTTAGCGCAGGATCCGCAGCTGGCGCAGGCGACGTCGATGGCGTTTCAGGCGTTGCATGGCAAAGAACTGCGCATTGTGCGGCAGACCGCGCTCGACGGATTACTCAGCGCGCTGGGTGGACATCTCACCTGGCAACCGCCGCGTTTGCAAGGCGAAGCGCCATGGTCACGTGTGGCGAATCAGGCGCGGGAATATCTGCACGCCCATCTGCACGAGGACATTGGCCTCGAACAACTGGCGGCGGCGACCGGCGAAAGCCGCTTTGTGGTCAGCCGTGCGTTTAAAGCCGAATTTGGATTGCCGCCTCACGCTTATCTTATTCAGCTGAAACTGACCCGCGCCCGCGAAGGGTTAGCGCTGGGGCGCACGCCGGCAGCGGTGGCAGCAGATTTAGGATTTGCCGATCAGAGTCATCTCGGACGTTGGTTCCGCCGTGCGTATCAGCTCACGCCCGCGAATTACCGGCGTCTGTGCACAAATCTTCCAGATTGAGAAAAAGTGACAGGTTAAGCTCAGATTTCAACTGAACCGGAGCCTGTCACCATGAATACTCCTGCCACAATTTTGCCCTCATCCCCTGAACGCTGCGTTATCGTGATCAACCAGCAACTGGCCGCCGGACATGCCGCCAATGCTGCCGCGGTACTGGCGCTGACGCTCGGACAACGTCATCCGTCTCTGGTTGGCGCGCCGCTGATTGATGCTGATAACCGGGAACATCCGGGGCTGATCCCGATTGGTATCAGCGTGTTAGTGGCCGATGCTCAACAACTCACACAACTTCATCAGCATCTGCTTAATGATGATGAAATGGACGGCATTATTTTCCCGGTCGAAGGGCAGCAAACCACTGATTACGCTGCATTTCGTGAGGCGGTATCGGGTGTGCCGACCGACAACCTGCAACTGCTCGGCATCGCGCTGGCGGGGAATAAAAAAGTGGTGCGTAAGCTGACCGGCAAACTGGGATTACTGGGCTGATGTCTGTCATTTAACCGTCACATTTCTTCTCTATTCTCCTGATATTCAAACTAATATCAGGAGTTTCACCGTGCGTAAGTCCCTCGTCGCTCTGCTGCTTTTCACTCTGGGTTCCACCTTTGCTGTTCAGGCTGCCGAAGAAGCCAAGCCGTTTATCACCAGTCAGGAACTGGATCTGACCCAATATCTGCCAGCGCCACCGGCGGATGATTCGGCGCAGACAAAAGCTGAACTGAAAGAATTGCTGGAAATTCAGGCCACCCGTACGCCTGAGCAAGAGAAAGCCGCGATTGCCGATGCTGAAGAAAACGTCTGGCGTTTTGCCGATGTGATGGGCCCGGATTTTGATGCCGCGAAACTGCCGAAAACCGCCGCGCTGTTTGAGCGCATTGTGGCGACAGAAGACGTGGTGGACGATCACGCCAAGAAAGCGTTTAACCGTCCCCGTCCTTACATGCTGGATGAACAAATTCATCCGCTGCTGAAAAAATCTAAATCCGGTTCATGGCCTTCCGGTCATTCCACCATCGGTTATCTGATGGCGACGGTGCTGGGTGAAATGGTGCCGGAAAAACGCAACGCGCTGTTCACCCGCGCAGCCGGTTACGCTGAAAACCGTCTGGTGGCCGGTTTCCATTACCGTTCTGATACCGTGATGAGCCGCACCGGCGCGGCGCTGATCGCCCAGAAAATGGCAGAGCAGCCTGATTTCAAGACCGAATTTGACGCGGCAAAAGCCGAACTGCGTGCGCAGCTGGGTCTGAAATAATTGTCGTCAGTTCCTGCCTTTCCGGTAAAGTGTGGGCGTAAAACTCGCAAAGGAAGGGACTGATGGAATACAGATTCAAGCGAATGGCATCACCGGTCGGGCTGCTGACGCTGGCGGCAAAAGGCGACAAACTGACCGCCATTTTGTGGGAATGTGAAATCGACGGGCGCGTGCCGTTGGGCGACATGATTGAAGACCCGTCGTTTCCGATCCTGCTGAAAACCGAGCAACAGCTGAACGAATATTTTGCAGGCGAACGTACGTGCTTTGAGCTGGAACTGGATTTCACCGGCACGGCATTTCAGAAAGAAGTCTGGGCGGCGTTGCTGGAAATTCCCTTTGGTGAGACGCGCAGTTATGGCGATATCGCCCGCCGTATTGGCCGCCCGAAAGCCGTCCGCGCCGTCGGTGCTGCCAATGGTCGTAACCCGATTTCCATTGTGGCGCCTTGCCATCGTGTCATCGGTGCTTCCGGTAAGTTAACCGGCTTTGCTGGCGGCCTCGATAACAAAGCGTTATTACTCAAGCTGGAAGGGCGCAAATCCTAGGGTTTTAATCGGGTAAATAAATCACTTGATGTCCGCTTGTCAGTCGATGCATAGTCAAAAAATAAGCAGTAAATAAAAAAAGACAACATCACTTACAGACGGAGTTTTAAATCAATGGATCAGATTCAATCCCTCGAACAGTTCTTATCCTCAGTACAACAACGCGACCCGCATCAGGTCGAATTCTCCCAGGCCGTACGTGAAGTTATGACCACGCTATGGCCTTTCCTCGAACAAAATCTGCAATACCGCCGTTCTGCTTTACTCGAACGTCTGGTGGAGCCGGAGCGTGTCATTCAGTTCCGCATCGCGTGGGTGGATGACAAAAATCAGGTGCAGGTGAACCGTGGCTGGCGCGTGCAGTTCAGCTCGGCGATTGGCCCGTATAAAGGCGGCATGCGTTTCCATCCGTCGGTCAATTTATCAATCCTCAAATTCCTCGGTTTTGAGCAGACCTTTAAAAATGCCCTGACCACGTTGCCAATGGGCGGCGGGAAGGGCGGCAGTGATTTCAATCCGAAAGGCAAAAGCGAAGGCGAAATCATGCGTTTCTGTCAGGCGCTGATGCTTGAACTGTACCGTCATCTCGGTCCGGATACCGATGTGCCTGCGGGTGATATCGGCGTCGGCGGGCGTGAAGTCGGGTATATGGCGGGGATGATGAAAAAACTCTCCAACAACACCGCCAGTGTGTTCACCGGCAAAGGGTTGTCGTTTGGCGGCAGTCTGATCCGCCCGGAAGCCACAGGTTATGGCCTGATCTATTTCACTGAATCGATGCTCAAACGCCATGGTCTGGATTTTGAAGGTATGCGCGTTGCGGTATCCGGTTCCGGCAACGTCGCGCAATACGCGATTGAAAAAGCCATGTCACTGGGCGCCCGGGTGATTACGGCGTCAGATTCTAACGGTACTGTCGTCGATGAAGCAGGCTTTACTCCTGAGAAACTGGCGCTGCTGACCGAAATCAAAGCCAGCCGTGACGGGCGTGTGGCCGATTATGCAGAAAAACTCGGGCTGACCTATCTCGAAGGCCAGCAGCCGTGGAACGTGCCGGTGGATATCGCGCTGCCTTGCGCCACACAAAATGAACTGGATGCCGATGCGGCACGCGTGCTGATTGCCAATGGCGTGAAAGCCGTCGCCGAAGGCGCGAACATGCCGACAACCATTGAAGCGACCGACTTGTTCACCGACGCGGGCGTGTTGTTCGCGCCGGGCAAAGCGGCGAATGCCGGTGGCGTGGCGACGTCAGGTCTTGAAATGGCGCAGAACGCTGCACGTCTGAGCTGGAAAGCTGAAGAAGTGGATGCGCGTCTGCGTCACATCATGCTGGATATCCATCACTCCTGCGTGGAGTACGGCGGTGAAGGTAAACAGACACAATATGTGCGTGGCGCCAATATCGCCGGTTTTGTGAAAGTCGCCGATGCTATGTTGGCGCAGGGCGTGCTTTGATTTTAGTGAGCCACTTTTGAGGCAATTAATTTAGCTAACAAAAAAGCCACTTCTTGCGAAGTGGCTTAATCGTTTGAATCTGAAACTAAAATTTGGTGGCCCTTGCTGGACTTGAACCAGCGACCAAGCGATTATGAGTCGCGTGCTCTAACCAACTGAGCTAAAGGGCCGAGGTGCGGGATTATACGGTAAACTCTGCTTACAGGTCTATATGTGTTCGGTTTGTATGCGCGTTTTGTGCACAGTTCTGGCATGTTGTATTCGCAGACTTTTTTACCGATAACTCCGGTAAATACATCTCAGGAAAGAATAATGATTACAGATATTATCGCCAGGGATCTTTCTGTCGTTTTTTGCGGCATCAATCCTGGTCTATCTACCGCTCATCATGGTTTTCATTTTGCTAATGCCAATAATCGCTTCTGGAAAGTTATCTATCAGGCCGGTTTTACCGCGCGCTTGCTGAAGCCTGAAGAAGAGCAACATTTGCTGGATACGGGTTGTGGCATCACGATGCTGGTTGAGCGCCCGACCGTTGAAGCAACCGAACTGGTACGCGATGAGTTGCGTGAGGGCGGGGCGGTTTTGACGGAGAAAATCGAACGCTATCAGCCGCGCGCACTGGCCGTTTTGGGTAAGCAGGCGTTCAGTAAAGCGTTTGGGATCAGCAAAGTGAACTGGGGGCGTCAGGCGCTGAAAATCGGTGACACAGAGGTCTGGGTGCTGCCTAACCCCAGCGGACTGAACCGTGCGACGTTAGAGGAACTGACCGCCTCTTACCGCGAACTTTACGATGCGCTGAATTCCTGAGCCTAAACTTCAAACAATAAAAAAAGCCCCGCCATTTCCAGAGAAAGGCGGGGCTTTTTATTGGCTGACAGCCTGAGGACGATTAATCGTCCAGGAAGCTACGCAGCACTTCGGAGCGGCTTGGGTGGCGCAGTTTACGCAACGCTTTCGCTTCGATCTGACGGATACGTTCACGGGTAACGTCGAACTGTTTGCCCACTTCTTCCAGAGTGTGGTCAGTGTTCATATCGATACCGAAACGCATACGCAGAACTTTCGCTTCACGTGCGGTCAGGCCAGCCAGAACGTCATGCGTCGCAGAACGCAGGCTTTCAGACGTTGCAGAATCCAGTGGCAGCTCGAGGGTAGTATCCTCGATGAAATCGCCCAGATGCGAATCTTCATCGTCGCCGATTGGCGTTTCCATTGAGATTGGCTCTTTAGCGATTTTCAGCACTTTACGGATTTTGTCTTCCGGCATCAGCATACGCTCAGCCAGCTCTTCCGGTGTTGGCTCACGGCCCATCTCTTGCAGCATCTGGCGGGAGATACGGTTGAGTTTGTTGATGGTCTCAATCATATGCACCGGGATACGGATGGTACGTGCCTGGTCGGCGATGGAGCGGGTGATAGCCTGACGGATCCACCAGGTCGCATAAGTTGAGAACTTATAACCACGGCGATATTCAAACTTATCAACGGCTTTCATCAGGCCGATGTTACCTTCCTGGATCAGGTCAAGGAACTGCAGACCACGGTTGGTGTATTTCTTGGCGATAGAAATAACCAGACGTAAGTTTGCTTCAACCATCTCTTTCTTCGCGCGACGGGCTTTCGCTTCGCCGATCGACATGCGACGGTTGATGTCTTTAACCTGCTCGATAGTCAGGCCAGTTTCTTCTTCGATCTGACGCAGTTTCATCAGGCCGCGCTGCACGTCTTCGGTGACTTCTTTCAGCTTCTCAGACCATGGTTTACCCATTGCCAGAGCCGCATCGAACCAGGTATCGCTGGTTTCGTTACCGGCGAACAGATTGACGAAGTTTTTCTTCGGCATCTTGCACTGTTCAACGCACACTTTCATGATCAGACGTTCCTGAGCACGTACGCGATCCATCATGGAACGCATGCTGTTAACCAGGAAATCGAACTGTTTTGGCACTAAACGGAACTGTTTGAACACATCGGACAGCTTCAGGATTTCTTCTGCTGCGCTCTTGTGACTACGGCCGTTTTTCTTGATGACCAGACGTGTCGCTTCATGTTGTTCACGCAGTTCGGTGAACTTCTGGCGAGCCAGTTCAGGGTCGATGCTGTTGTCGTCTTCAGCGTCGTCGTCTTCATCTTCGTCTTCGTCGTCATCATTCTGCTCTTCAGTGGTCAGTTCAGAACCCACATGAGTCGCAGTTGGTGCGATTTCTTCTTCGGCGTTCGGGTCAACAAAACCGGTGATCAGGTCAGACAGACGTACTTCGCCTGCTTCTACACGGTCATATTGCTCTAACAAATAAGTGATAGCTTCAGGATATTCAGCAACGGAGCACTGGACCTGATTGATACCGTCTTCGATACGTTTGGCGATGTCGATTTCGCCTTCACGGGTCAGCAGTTCAACGGTACCCATCTCGCGCATATACATACGCACTGGGTCGGTGGTACGGCCAATTTCGGATTCAACGCTGGAAAGTACCTGCGCCGCCGCTTCTGCAGCGTCTTCGTCGGTATCTGGGCGGTTTTCGGCCAGCATCAAATCATCGGCGTCCGGAGCTTCTTCAAGAACCTGGATGCCCATGTCGTTAATCATCTGGATGATGTCTTCGATCTGGTCGGAATCGACGATATCTTCCGGCAGATGGTCATTGACCTCAGCATAGGTCAGATAGCCTTGCTCCTTACCACGGGTGACAAGTAGCTTAAGCTGTGACTGCGGGTTTTGCTCCATAAGACGGTATCCACACTTCAGAGTATTTGGGTTGGTGTCGGTCGGGTAACATCGCCAACAATAACGTTAGGGGCGTTTATTGTGCCGCGGCCCACCAGGGCGGCTCTGCGCAGGGCCGTGCCCCGCTTTTTATCGGCACTTAAGCCGTGTTCTGTTTTACCCGTAATACTTCGAGCCGCAGGTGCGTTAGCTGCCTTTCCATCACTCGAGTTATCCGGGTAAATATATGTTCTTGTTATTAAATTTTTAACTCTTTCTCGCTAACACCTGATTCAGGGAACTCACTTCGGTGCGTTCCTCTGGACTCAGGCCATGCGTCCTGGCTTTTGCAATCAAAGTTTCAAGCCGTTGCTCTAAAATCGAGTCATACAGGCTGGCTAGAGTGGCACGAAATTCCTCTTCGACCATGTCCTCTACGATCATGTGGTTCCACGTCGCCAGAGTTTCAAGTTGTTGGTAGAACTTATTGTCGCGATAAAGTTCCAGTAACTGGCCTGTTGTCAGGCCCGGCTGGGCTAAGCAAGTGGTGACTAACTCGCTGAAAAGATCCAGTCCTGGTTGCTTCGCTTGCTCCAAACCTTGCAGCGAGGGTATAAGTGTAGCCAGTTGTGGATTTTGTACCAGTAACCCTATAAGTATACGCATGGTTGTGCGTTTTAGCTGGGGCGCCTGATAGACATTGCTATTTTCTGCCTGTTTAGGCATCAGCTTTTCAAGCTGGCTGTCATCCAAAATCCCGAGCTTATTCCCTAACTGCTGACGTAAATACATCCGTAACGTTTCACCGGGTACCTGACGGATCAGCGGCAATGCCAGCATGCTCAATTTGGTGCGCCCGTCAGGGCTGCTCAAATCAACCTGCGGCATCAGCGAATCAAACAGGAAAGTGGACAGCGGCATCGCCTGCTCCATTCTTTGTTCGAACGCTTCTTTGCCTTCTTTTCGCACCAGCGTGTCTGGATCTTCGCCATCGGGTAAAAACATAAAACGCAGCTGGCGACCATCATTAAGATAGGGCAGTGCTGTTTCCAGCGCGCGCCATGCAGCTTCACGTCCCGCCCGGTCGCCGTCGTAACAACAAACGACGTTATCGGTGCTGCGGAACATCAGCTGAATGTGGTCAGCCGTCGTGGACGTACCCAGTGATGCCACGGCGTAATCAATGCCGAACTGCGCCAGTGCGACAACGTCCATATACCCTTCAACAACCAGCAAACGCGCCGGCGTCGGGTGCTTTAACTGTGCTTCATACAGGCCATACAACTGGCGGCCTTTATGGAAAATTTCGGTTTCCGGCGAGTTGAGGTATTTCGGCGTACCGTCACCCAAAACCCTGCCGCCAAAGGCAATCACGCGGCCACGTTTATCACGAATAGGGAACATCACCCGTTCGCGGAAACGGTCATAGCTGCGACCATTGTCATTGGTGACTAACATGCCGGCGTCAATCAGAGACGCTTTATCATCGGCATTTTTGCCGAAACGCTTTAATGCGTTGTCCCAGCCCGGAGGGGCGAAACCAATAGCGAAGTGACTGATGACGTCTTCACTCAAACCGCGTCGGGCAAGATATTCCCGTGCGGGGGCACCTGCAGGCTGTTTAAGTGATTGCTGATAGAACTCGCTAAGCGGTGCCATCAACTGGTAGAGGCTTTGACGCTGATGACGCTCCATCTGGCTTGGACCGGTGCCTGCTTCGTACGGCACTTCCAAACCCTGCATTGTCGCCAGTTCCTCAATGCTTTCGACAAACTCAAGCCTGTCATAGTTCATCAGGAAATCGACGGCATTGCCGTGGGCACCACAGCCGAAACAGTGATAAAACTGCTTATCGCCATTTACGGTAAATGAGGGTGTTTTCTCATGGTGGAAAGGGCAGCACGCGTGATAATTTTTACCCTGTTTCTTGAGCTTTACACGTGCGTCGATCAAATCGACGATATCGATGCGAGCCAGCAAGTCATTGATAAATACGCGCGGAATTCTCCCAGCCATAAGCCCCTTACTCACTAGCCTATAAACGAGAACAAGCCGCGCATTCCTTTCGGAAAGCACGGCCTTCGTATGCTACTACGCAGTCTGCGCGTTCTTAATATTGCAAATCACGCGATTTGGGGTTGCCCCCGAAGATTAATACAGACGAGTGCGGCGTGCGTTTTCGCGAGCCAGTTTCTTGGCGTGGCGTTTTACTGCAGATGCTTTAGCGCGTTTACGTTCGGTAGTCGGTTTTTCATAGAATTCACGACGACGAACTTCTGCCAGAACACCTGCTTTTTCGCAGGAACGCTTGAAGCGACGCAGAGCTACGTCGAACGGCTCGTTTTCACGTACTTTAATTACAGGCATGTGCCTCTCACCTCGATAAAATCGGTTTGTTTGCTGATGTTGTACCAGCACATTTCAAAATGGTGCGGAATTTTACTCCAATTCGCCTCGTCTTGTAAAGCATAACGGCAAATTGAAACAGGCGCGTTCAGCAACCCTTCTGCAACATCGTGCGCTCGCTTTTGCGTCGGGCGGCGATTATATACCAATCAATCGAAATTGCTCGACATTAATTGGCTCAGGAAGCAAGGAATTCCCACTCCGGTGCAGCACCCGCTAAGGCTTGTGTGCTAAACTGCGCGCCGCGAGTTAGCGCCAAACTATGATGGAAAGAGTGATGCGAGTACTGGGTATTGAAACGTCCTGCGATGAAACCGGAATTGCAGTTTATGACAGCGAAGCCGGTTTGTTAGCCAACCAACTGTATAGTCAGGTAAAACTGCATGCAGATTACGGCGGCGTGGTGCCAGAACTGGCCTCGCGTGACCATGTGCGCAAAACAATCCCTTTGATTCAGGCCGCGCTGAAAGAAGCCGGGCTGACCGCACAGGACATCGACGGCGTGGCGTATACCGCCGGTCCCGGTCTGGTCGGCGCGTTGCTGGTCGGCGCAACTATCGGCCGTTCTCTGGCGTTTGCCTGGGATGTGCCTGCGGTGCCGGTTCATCATATGGAAGGTCATTTGCTGGCACCGATGCTTGAAGATAATCCGCCTGATTTCCCGTTTGTCGCGCTGCTGGTTTCCGGTGGTCATACGCAGTTAATCAGCGTAACCGGTATTGGTGAATATACCTTACTGGGCGAGTCTATTGATGACGCTGCCGGTGAAGCCTTTGATAAAACGGCAAAATTGCTGGGGCTGGATTATCCGGGTGGCCCGCTGCTGTCAAAAATGGCGGCTCAGGGTGTGGCCGGGCGCTTTACATTCCCGCGTCCAATGACCGATCGTCCGGGGCTGGATTTCAGCTTCTCCGGTCTCAAAACGTTCGCTGCAAATACCATTCGTGGCAATGACAGCGACCCGCAGACGCACGCGGACATTGCCCGCGCTTTTGAAGATGCCGTGGTCGATACGCTGGCGATTAAATGCAAACGCGCGCTGGATCAGACCGGTTTTAAACAGCTCGTCATGGCTGGTGGCGTCAGCGCGAACCGCACATTACGCGCCAAACTTGAAGACGTGATGACCAAACGTGGCGGTAAGGTATTTTATGCCAGACCTGAATTCTGTACCGACAACGGCGCGATGATTGCTTATGCCGGTATGGTGCGATTGAAAACCGGAGCAACACCTGATCTTGGTGTCACCGTTCGCCCGCGCTGGCCGTTAGCGGAGCTTCCGCCAGTCTGAGCGGGGCTGCGACTGCGTTGCTGCGTCGACCCGAAATGCTCACATACTTGAGTATGCTGCGCTTTCAGGTTTCCTGGCGCCTTGTCTCGCTCGCGCTCAGCCAGGCTGGCTGAGTTAAAAAACCAATAAAAAACGACCCACCTGAGGTCGTTTTTTTTTGTCTGAAATCTGACGTTATCCGCTATTCGGTCTTATTTTCTTTCGCCGCTTTGCGTTTCTTCTTCAGCTTATCCCAGATTTTTCCTTCCTGGCCCCGCCAAAGACGCTGGATGTTATCGTGATGACGCAACAGTATCAGACAGGAAAGCATGGCGACCGGGAAAGTGAATTCTGGTTTGAACCACCAGACGTAAAAAGGTGCGATCAGTGCACTGACAATCGCGCCCAGCGAAGAGTATCCGCTCAGCAGCACTGTCAGCAGCCATGTCCCCATCATCAGCCCGGTTAAGTCCCAGCCGATAGGCGCGATGGCACCGAAAGCAGTCGCTACGCCTTTACCGCCTTTGAAGCGAAAGAATACCGGATAGATGTGACCCAGACAGGCCGCGATAGCGGTCAGCCCAAGGTACATCGGCGGAATATTCAGGCGATAGGCCAGCCAGACAGGCAACATACCTTTCAGAACATCGAAGATGAGAACAGACGCCGCGGCCAGCCGGCCACCCAGCCGCAAGACATTTGTGGCACCGGGATTGCCAGAGCCCGCTGTGCGCGGATCAGGCAACCGGGCTACCCGGCAGACCAGAATCGCACTGGAAATCGAGCCGCAGAGGTAGGCGAAAATAATCATTCCAAGCGCGGTAGCACTCATAAAGCAGTTCCGTCTAATAAGGGTCGTTTTAATCGCAACATCCATGGATAATACGCATTTTCTGCTGGAAGTGGTATCCGGCTGGGCCAAAAACAGAGAATCACGTGATGGATATCGTATTTATTGAGCAACTAAATGTAATCACCACGATTGGCGCTTACGACTGGGAACAGACGATTAAACAGAAACTAGTGTTCGATATCGAAATGGCCTGGGATAACCGAAAATCCGCTGCCAGCGATGATGTGAATGACTGTTTAAGCTATGCGGACGTCAGTGATGCGGTGATTGAACATGTGGCATCGCAAAATTTTGCGCTGGTAGAGCGTGTGGCCGAAGAAGTGGCGACATTGCTGCTGACCCGTTTTAACTCGCCATGGGTGCGGATTAAGCTCAGCAAGCCCGGCGCGGTGGCTCAGGCGGCCAATGTCGGCGTGATTATTGAGCGCGGAAAACGAATTTAGTCCGGTTACGGATACAATTTAAAAAATGCTTGTCTATTTAATGTCATATAGAAGCGTTAAAAGGAAAGTCCGGACTGCCGGGCTTCCTTTAATGAAGCGGCTCAGCGTGATGCCGCTTTTTTGTTGTCTGTACTTTGAGCTGGTTTCCCCATCCGGGGATATTTTATAGGGTAGGGTGCGATAATGATCGTTGAAAGTCATTCTTTGCTTGTAGCAGCAATTTTGGGTGTTGTTGAAGGGTTGACTGAGTTCTTACCGGTTTCATCTACCGGCCATCTGATCATCGCGGGAAATCTTCTGGGCTTTACCGGTGATACCTCGAAATCATTTGAAGTGGTTATCCAGTTAGGGTCCATTCTGGCCGTGGTAGTGATGTTCTGGCGTCGTTTGTTTGGCATGATTGGCCTGCACTTTGGCAAGCCGCCTGTTCATGAAGGCACGGGTAACCGCCGGCTGAATTTATTGCATATTATTTTAGGGATGATCCCGGCAACGATCCTGGGCTTGCTGCTGCACTCGCAGATTAAGTCCTTGTTTGAGCCGAAATTTGTGATGATTGCACTGGTCGTCGGTGGTGTTTTGCTGATTGCAGCCGAATTGTTGAAACCGAAAAAACCGCGTGCAGAAGGGGTGGATGACATCACTTACCTGCAGGCATTTATGATTGGTGTTTTCCAGTGTCTGGCGCTCTGGCCAGGATTCTCCCGTTCGGGCGCGACCATAAGCGGCGGGATGTTAATGGGCATCAGTCGTTTTGCGGCATCTGAGTTCTCTTTCCTGCTGGCGGTGCCGATGATGATGGGCGCGACAGCGCTGGATCTGTATAAGAGCTACAGCTTCCTGACGCTGGCTGATTTACCGATGTTCGCTACCGGTTTTATCAGCGCATTTATCGTTGCCCTGATTGCTATCAAAACCTTCCTGGCGGTGATTAAACGTATTTCGTTTATTCCGTTCGCCATCTATCGCTTCTTTGTAGCGATCGCGGTGTACTTCGTCTTTATCGCCTGATTTTTGGTTTATTGGCGACAAGAAATAATGGCGAGAAAAAAAGCCCCGGCGCAAAACGCACGGGGCTTTTTTTAATCGTTGATGGGGTCTAAATCGCTGCTTCCTGCGTTTGTTTCCAGTCTGCCAGAGCTTGTGTTCGACGCTTTTTCAGCTCATCGCGGATTTCAATTCCCTGAAAACCTGCATCCAGCACTTCTTTATTGGTAATGCTGTTCGCCACTTTGAAAGCCTCACGGAGATAATCACCTTGCGGATAAGGGTTGTTTTCAAAGGTGGTACGCCCGCGGGCGTCGGCTTCACTGGTCATAATCATCTGCTCAAGCCGCTGTGGTTTACGCCACACGTCGATGGTGTCGAACAGTTTTAACAGGGTTTCCGGACGCAGCTTGTTCACGGTATGGATCAGGTCGTGGAACTCTGCGACCAGTTTGGCTAAATCTCGGATATGCGTCGGGACTTTCAGGCGCTGGCAAATATTTTCCACCAGTTTCACACCTGCCGGACCGTGGCCGTGATGCGCTGGCCAGAATTGCGGCGGGGTAAGCGCCTTGCCCAAATCATGGCAAAGCGCAGAGAAACGCACATCCACTTCCGGCGTCAACGTGCTGGCGATTTTCAGCGTCATCAGCGTATGAATACCGGTATCAATTTCCGGATGCCATTTTTCTGGTGCCGGAACGCCAAACAGCGCATCGATTTCCGGGAACAGCACTTTGAGCGCGCCGCAGTCACGCAGCACCTGGAAATAGACCTGGGGATCCTGCGTCTGCAAGGCTTTTTCGGTTTCTTTCCACACACGTTCTGGTGTCAGCGCTTCCAGTTCACCGCTTTCTGCCATCTGCTGCATCAGCGCCTGCGTTTCCGGAGCGACCGTGAAACCTAAATGAGCAAATCGCGCGGCAAAACGGGCGACACGCAACACACGCAGCGGATCTTCACCGAAGGCATCCGAAACGTGACGCAACAGGCGTTGTTCGATATCGCGCTGTCCGTGATAGGGATCGACAAGTTCGCCATCTTTGCTTTTGGCGATCGCATTGATGGTAAGATCACGCCGCATCAGATCCTGTTCCAGCGTGACGTCCGGCGCGGCATAACAGGTGAAACCGTTATAACCGGAACCTGATTTTCGCTCTGTGCGGGCCAGGGCATATTCATCACGGGTGCGGGGATGCAGGAACACTGGGAAATCTTTCCCGACCTGCTGATAGCCGTTTTCCAGCATGTATTCAGGCGTTGCGCCGACCACTACCCAATCGTGTTCAGACACAGGCAGGTTTAATAAGCTGTCTCGGACTGCGCCGCCGACCAGGTAAATCTCCACGCGATAACTCCTGAAATAGGCCAAAGGGACTCTTTGTTCATCATAGCAAAGTTGGGCTGAAGATTTCCTGATTGATGGAAACACGAAAAGGCACCGAAGTGCCTTATGGAGTTAATCAGGATGTTGAGCTTTTAGCTCATCCAGCGATCTTTCTTCCTGCGACGTGGGATCAGATGTGGCAACAGCAGACCCAGAACCAGACCGACACCCGCGACACCGCCGCCGTACATAAACCATTGCAGAATAATGGTTCTTTGTTTGTCGTCGAGCTGGACATTGACCGCGTCAACTTTCTTCTTCGCCACGATCAGCTGATTTTTCAAATCCTGATTTTCTTTCTTCAGGCCATTGATAATGCCATCGCTGGAAGACACCTTGCTCTGCATTTCCGCAGTGCGCTGGTTCCAGCTGGAATCAATGTTGGTCAGTTTGTCAGTCAGCGTTTTCACCTGTTGTTCCAGATCCGGAACGCGGGTACGCAGGCTCGGCACATTGCTTAACTGATCAAGTGGGATCCAGGCCGTTTTGCCCTTTGAATCAACAATCTCACCATATTTAGTACTGTCGTTAACGCTGCGCAGGGTGACTTCTTCACCGGCATTCAGGGTGCCAACAATGCGATACTGATTACCCGGACCGCTGTGGATATAGGTGATCAAATCGTCGGAGATATAGCGCTTCTCATCAGCGTGAGCGCCCCATGTGATGCTTAAACCAAGCAAAGCGAAACCAATTAGGCGTAATTTCTGCATTATTTCATCGTTTCTTTGTGAATTTAGGGAACGTGAAGTGTGCATCCGTTTAATCAGGATACGTCTTCTGGCAACCGCCTCTGTTGGCCATTGCACTAATTCAGAGTCCAAAAGTTGGTTTCATAGACCAAAAGTTGGGTGACCGATAGTAAGGGCAACAGTGTGACGACGCAATGTATAAACCGGAATGAGAACTATCTTACAATCCCGCAACATGCGGCTTGCGCGCTGTGCTTATGATAGAATTGCAGCGACGCGTTTATCCCTTTTGGCAGCAAAGAATCGGTGTGAAGACTCCTATGACCGTAGAAATAGAATTAAAATTTATCGCCACCCCGGCAGCAATCGCCGAATTACCTTCGCAACTCGCTGGATTTAACAGCGAGCACACCGCGCCTTCGAAACTGACCAACATCTATTTTGAGACTGCGGAAAACTATTTACGTTCGCACGATATTGGCCTGCGTATCCGTGGTTTCGACGATCAGTACGAAATGACCATTAAAACCGGCGGGAAAGTGGTGGGCGGCCTGCATCAGCGCCCTGAATACAATGTCGAGCTGAAAAAACCGGTGCTGAAACTCAGCGCGTTCCCGAAAGATATCTGGCCGGAAGGCTGCAAACCTGCCGCGCTGCAAAAAGAACTGGCACCGTTGTTCCGTACCGACTTCACCCGTGAAAAGTGGGTGATCACTTACGGCGAAAGCGAGATTGAGCTGGGTCTGGATCAGGGTGAAGTGGTGGCCGGTGAGCTTTCTGAAGCACTGGCAGAAATTGAACTGGAACTGAAAAAAGGCAACACCGCCGATCTGCTGGCTCTGGCCGCTGAGATTGGCGCTCATGGCGGTTTACGTCAGGGCGGATTCAGCAAAGCCGCTCGGGGTTATCATCTGGCGAAAGGCAATCCGGCGCGTGAAATCAAACCGTTGCCGGTTTTTAAAGCCCAGCCGAAAGCGACCGTGGAACAGGCAATGTCCGCTATGTTCGAGCTGGCACTGGATCACTGGCAATATCATGAAGAGCTGTGGGTGCGTGGCGATAAAACTGCGCGTCTGACCGTGCTACAGGCCGTGGAAACTGTGCGTCAGGTGCTGGTGTTGTTTGGCGGGCTGGTGCCGCGTAAAGCCTCGTCTGAACTGCGTACGCTGCTGACCGATCTGGTTCCTGTGCTGGAGCAGAAATCTGCCGATGCGCAGGAAATCTGTTACAGCGCCAGCTACCTGAAATGCAAGTTAGTGCTTACTTCCTGGCTGGCAACCTCAGGCTGGACGCCTTTCATTGATGACAAATCGGCGAAAAAACTGGAAGGTTCTTTCAAACGGTTTGCCGACATCATGCTGGGCCGTACCGCTGCTGATTTGAAAGAGGCGTTTGCACAGCCGCTGACCGAAGAAGGCTACCGCGACCAGCTGGCGCGTCTGAAACGTCAGATTATCACCTTCCATTTGCTGGGCGGTGCTTATCCTGAAAAAGACGTTGCCGCGTACATTGCGGGCTGGGCCGATCTGCAACAGGCCATCGTGCAGCAGCAACACGCCTGGGAGGATTCCGCCCGTTCTCATGCGGTAATGATGGATGCATTCTGGTTAAACGGACAACCTCGTTAATTGACTGATAAGCCTGGGCAAATAGCCCGGGCTTTTTTTTGCAAGGAATCTGATTTCATGTTGCCACTCCCTTCTGTTTTGCAAAGTCATGCTCAGAGTCTGCTTGAGCGCTGGCGTGAACATCCTGAAAACCTCCCGCTTCCCGATGATCAACAGCTGGCCGTTTTAACCAGCAGTGAATTCGTCACGGACAGTTTGCTGGCGTTTGGCCAGTGGTGGCATGAAATCAATGAAACACCGCCTCAGTCCCAGGAATGGCAGCTTTATCGCCCATGGCTTGAAGAAGCACTGACCGGTGTGACGGATGAAAACGGGCTGATGAAAGCACTGCGACTGTTCCGCCGCCGTATTCTCACCCGTATCGCCTGGTCGCAATCGGCGCAAACCAGCGAAGCGAAAGACACGCTGCATCAGCTGAGTGAACTGGCTGAACTGCTGATCGTCAGCGCCCGCGACTGGCTTTACGACGCTTGCTGTCGGGAGTTTGGTACGCCGGTCAATGCTGCTGGCGAACCGCAAAGAATGCTGATCCTCGGGATGGGTAAACTCGGCGGCGGGGAGCTGAATTTCTCTTCGGATATTGACCTGATTTTTGCCTATCCGGAAAACGGTCAGACCCGCGGCGGGCGACGCGAACTGGATAATGCCCAGTTCTTTACCCGCCTTGGACAGCGGCTGATCAAAGCGCTGGATCAGCCGACCATCGACGGTTTTGTTTACCGTGTCGATATGCGTCTGCGTCCGTTTGGTGACAGCGGTCCGCTGGTGATGAGTTTCCCGGCGCTGGAAGATTATTATCAGGAACAGGGGCGCGACTGGGAACGTTACGCGATGGTGAAGGCGCGGCTGATGGGCGGCGCGGAAGATATCAGCAGTCAGGAACTGCGCAAAATGTTGATGCCTTTTGTGTTCCGCCGTTACATCGATTTCAGCGTGATCCAGTCATTACGTAATATGAAAGGGATGATCGCCCGTGAAGTCCGTCGCCGGGGGTTGAAAGACAACATTAAACTCGGTGCAGGCGGCATCCGCGAAATTGAATTTATCGTGCAGGTCTTCCAGCTTATCCGCGGCGGGCGTGAACCGGCATTGCAGCAGCGTGCATTGCTGCCGACGTTGCAGGCGCTGGAAAATCTGAGCATCCTGCCGGTCGAGCAGGTGTTGCAACTGCGCAGCAGTTATCTGTTCCTGCGTCGTCTGGAAAACCTGTTGCAGGCAATTTCCGATGAACAGACGCAGACTTTGCCTTCCGATGAACTGAATCAGGCGCGTCTGGCCTGGGGAATGGATTACGCCGCCTGGCCACAGCTTCTGGATGCAGTGAATGCTCACATGCAGGCCGTGCGTGCGGTGTTTAATGATTTGATTGGCGATGACACGCCTGACTCTGAAGACGATCAGCAACAGGCGCAATTCAGCAGTTTGTGGATTGATTTGCTGGAGCCTGCCGAACTGGCGCCTCTGGTTCCACTGCTCGATGAAAACGCGCAGCGTCATGTTTTGCAGCAGATTGCCGAGTTTCGTCGTGATGTCGATAAGCGCACTATCGGACCGCGCGGACGTGAGCAACTCGATTTACTGATGCCGCGTCTGCTGGCGCAGGTGTGTACCTATAAAAATGCCGATGTGACACTTCAGCGCCTGATGCAACTGCTGCTCAACATCGTCACGCGGACCACTTATATCGAGCTGCTGGTGGAATATCCCGGTGCGCTCAAACAGTTAATCCGCCTGTGTGCCGCGTCACCGATGGTGGCAACGCAGCTGGCCCGTCATCCGTTACTGCTCGATGAGTTACTCGATCCGCGTACGTTGTATCAGCCGATTGAACTGACCGCCTATCGCGATGAGCTGCGTCAGTATCTGATGCGCGTGCCGACAGAAGACGAAGAGCAGCAGCTTGAAGCCGTGCGGCAGTTCAAGCAGGCGCAGCATCTGCGTATCGCCGCCGGGGATATTTCCGGGGCGCTGCCGGTGATGAAAGTCAGCGACCATTTAACCTATCTCGCCGAAGCCATTCTCGACGTGGTGGTGCAGCAGGCGTGGGAACAGATGGTCGCGAAATACGGTCAGCCGACGCATCTTCAGCACCGTGAAGGCCGTGATTTTGCCGTCATTGGTTACGGCAAACTCGGCGGCTGGGAGCTGGGTTACAGTTCCGATCTGGATCTGGTCTTCCTGCTCGACTGTGCGCCGGAAGTCATGACCGACGGCGAGCGCGTCATCGACGGCCGTCAGTTTTATCTGCGGCTGGCGCAACGCATTATGCATTTATTCAGCACGCGCACATCGTCGGGAATTCTTTATGAAGTTGATGCGCGTCTGCGGCCTTCCGGCGCGTCCGGTATGCTGGTCAGTACCATCGAAGCGTTTGCCGATTATCAGGCCAATGAAGCCTGGACGTGGGAACATCAGGCGCTGGTGCGCGCTCGCGTGGTTTACGGCGATCCGCAACTGACGCAGCAATTTAACGCCACGCGCCGCGATATTTTATGTCGCCAGCGTGATGACGACGGGTTGCGTAAAGAAGTGCGCGAGATGCGCGAGAAAATGTATGCGCACCTGGGCAGTAAAAAGGCTGACCAGTTTGATCTGAAAGCCGATCCGGGTGGCATCACCGATATTGAATTCATTGCACAATATCTGGTCTTACGCTTTGCTCATGACGAGCCAAAGCTGACCCGCTGGTCCGATAATGTAAGGATTTTTGAGCTGATGGCGCAACACGACATCATGCCGGAAGACGAGGCACGAAATCTGACGCAGGCTTATGTCACGCTGCGCGACGAAATTCATCACCTCGCTTTACAGGAACATAGCGGAAAAGTGGCCGCAGACAGCTTTGCGGCAGAACGCGCACAAATCCGCGCCAGCTGGGCGAAGTGGCTGGGCTGAGGGTTTTTATTCGGGTAACAGGCGCTTGTGATATTATCCGGCGCATTGTGTTTACCCGATTTGATTTATCTGTTTTGGAGTCTTGGGATGAAAGTGACTTTGCCTGATTTCCACCGTGCCGGTGTGCTGGTGGTCGGTGACGTAATGTTAGACCGCTACTGGTATGGCCCGACCAACCGTATTTCTCCGGAAGCGCCGGTACCGGTCGTGAAGGTGAATACTATCGAGGAACGTCCAGGCGGCGCGGCAAACGTGGCGATGAACATTTCGTCTCTCGGTGCTTCTTCGCGTCTGATCGGCCTGACCGGCGTGGATGACGCGGCACGTGCGCTAAGCGAACGTCTGGCGGAAGTGAAAGTAAACTGCGATTTCGTGGCGTTGCCCTCGCATCCGACCATTACCAAATTGCGTATTTTGTCCCGTAACCAGCAGCTGATCCGCCTCGACTTTGAAGAAGGTTTTGAAGGCGTGGATCTCCAGCCGATGCTGACCAAAATCGAACAAGCCTTGCCGCAAAGTGGCGCGCTGGTGCTGTCTGACTACGCCAAAGGCGCGCTGACGGAAGTGCAGAAAATGATCCAGCTGGCGAGAAAAGCCGGCGTGCCGGTGCTGGTGGATCCTAAAGGTTCTGATTTCGAACGTTATCGCGGTGCGACATTGCTGACGCCAAATCTGTCCGAATTCGAAGCCGTTGTCGGCCGTTGCAAAAACGAAGATGAAATCGTCACGCGCGGTATGCAACTGATTGCTGATTTCGAGCTTTCTGCGTTGCTGGTGACCCGTTCTGAGCACGGTATGACGCTGTTGCAGCCAGGCAAAGCGCCTTTCCATATGCCAACGCAGGCGCAGGAAGTGTATGACGTGACCGGTGCCGGTGACACGGTGATCGGTACGCTTGCCGCGGCGCTTGCCGCCGGGAATACGCTGGAAGAATCCTGCTTCCTGGCCAACGCCGCCGCCGGTGTGGTGGTCGGTAAACTGGGTACGTCTACGGTTTCTCCGGTTGAGCTGGAAAATGCTATCGGCGGGCGTTCAGACGTCGGCTTTGGCGTGATGAATGAAGAGCAACTGAAAGCGGCTGTGGCGATGGCCCGTCAGCGCGGCGAAAAAGTCGTAATGACCAATGGCATCTTTGACATCCTCCACGCGGGACATGTTTCTTATCTGGCGAATGCCCGCAAACTCGGCGACCGTCTGATTGTTGCCGTTAACAGCGATGCCTCGACCAAGCGTCTGAAAGGCGAAACCCGTCCGGTGAATGCGCTGCAAAACCGCATGATCGTGCTGGGCGCTCTGGGTGCGGTCGACTGGGTGGTTTCTTTTGATGAAGACACGCCGCAGCGTTTGATCGCCGGGATCTTGCCTGATCTGCTGGTGAAAGGCGGTGACTATAAGCCTGAGCAAATCGCCGGTTGTCAGGAAGTCTGGGCGAATGGCGGTGAAGTGCGTGTGCTGAATTTTGAAGATGGTTTGTCCACTACCAAAATCATCAATCAGATTAAAGCTCAGGACTGATTTCCACATCGTTTATTTGCATGAAAGGGCTTATCTGATAAGCCCTTTTTCTTTTTGATGATGTCGTCAATAACACTAAACGGAAGTGACTTTGCTGTGGGCGGATTAACGTTGTGAGCGGATTAAAACAGGAGTTAAGCCTGGCACAGGGCGTCGGGCTGTTATCTACGTCGCTGCTGGGAACGGGTGTTTTCGCGGTGCCCGCGCTGGCGGCGCAACTGGCGCAAAATGACAGCCTGTGGGCGTGGCCGGTGCTTATCCTGCTGGTGTTTCCTATTGCCATCGGTTTTGCCGCACTCGGACGCCATTTCCCCAACGCAGGCGGGGCGGCGCATTTTGTCGGCAAAGCTTTTGGTCCCCACATGGCGCGAGTCACCGGCTGGTTATTCCTGTCCGTGATCCCGGTCGGCTTACCCGCCGCGCTGCATATCGCGGCCGGATTCTGGCAGGCGGCATTCGGCTGGAGCAGCGAAAATCTTCTGCTGGTTCAGCTCGGTACGTTGCTGATTATCTGGTTTCTCGGTACCCGCAGTGCCGGTTCGAGCGCCAATATCCAGACGCTGATCGCTTTGCTGGTCATCGCGCTGGTGATTGCTATCTGGTGGAAAGGGGGAATTTCCCTGCCTGAAATCCCATTGCCTGCGATACGTGACGTTTCACCCGCAAACCTGTTCGATGCACTGGCAGTAATGTTCTGGTGCTTTGTCGGGCTTGAAGCGTTTGCCCATCTGGCGACAGAGTTCCGCAATCCGGAACGGGATTTTCCGCGTGCGCTGCTGATTGGCATGCTGGTGGCGGGCGCCGTGTACTGGGGGTGTACGGTCGCTGTGCTGAAATTCCATGCCTGGGGAGAAGGGCGGGAAGCGGGGGCTTCTCTCCCCGGCATCGTCGTGCAACTGTTCGGGCAAAAAGCACTGTGGGTGGCCTGCATCATTGGCTATCTGGCGTGTTTTGCCAGCGTGAATATTTATACCCAAAGCTTTGCCCGGCTGGTGTGGTCGCAGGCTCAGCTCAAGCCGCAAAGTAAGCTGGCGCAGCTCTCGTCTCAGCAGGTGCCGGTCGCGGCGCTCAATCTGGTGGTCGGCAGTTGTATGCTGTTTACCCTGCTGATTTACTGGCTGCATCTGCCATTGGGCGCGCTGATCACTTATGCCAACGGGATTTTCATCCTGATATACCTGCTCTGTATGCTGGCGGGGACGCGACTTTTGAAAGGGCGTTCAAAATGGATGGCGATGCTGGGTGCCGTGTTGTGCTGCGGATTACTGGCGATGGTCGGCTGGAAAGCATTGTATGCCGTGGTGGTATTTGCTGCGCTTTCGCTGTTATTGCCCCGCGCTAAAACGGTACTCAATACACAATAAGCCGTACTGTTCACAGCAAAAAGGCCTGGTTAGCAGGCCTTTTCTGTTTCTACTTCAGCAATCCGCGTAACTCATGCAAATCAGGCCGGATCTTGTGGTTTTTCCGCTTCAGCTTGTTTGCCTTCCAGCGCTGCGAGACGTTGTTCCAGTACGGCCAGCTTTTCGCGGGTGCGCAGTAAAACTTGCGTCTGCACGTCAAACTCTTCGCGATTGACTAAATCCATACGGCTGAACTGCGCCTGTAATACCTGGCGGATTTTCTTTTCGGCATCTTCACCAAACTCACGGATCCCTTTAGGCATAGATTCGTGAACCTGGCGGGCAATTTGTTCAATTTTTTTCGGGTCAATCATGATTATTCCTTTTCTCGAAGGAGGTGCTTTTCCTTAGTGTAATCGCTGACGCCGTTTCTATAAACCTTCAGGGGCACTAATTGGCCAATCCGCAGGATTGCCCTGTACATTTATTGGCGCTATAGTTGTTTTGCTTATTCTCAGGGCGGGGTGAAAGTCCCCACCGGCGGTAAACCACGGAATATCGGAAGGACCATAATCCCTTCCATGTGGAAGCCCGCGAGCGCTCAATCCTTCGGGGTTAGAGGTCAGCAGATCCGGTGTGATTCCGGGGCCGACGGTTAAAGTCCGGATGGGAGAGAGTAACGATTCAAGCCGGGCACCGTATTGCCCGCTGCGTTATTTTTTATAACTGTAGCACGCCATACAGCTGCTTCAGCTAGCCTCCTCAAGACGCCCTGATTCTGGTAATCCACATACAGAACATGAGGTTATTTTTACCATGAATCAGACCCTACTTTCCGAATTCGGTACATCAACTGAACGTGTTGAGCGTGCTCTTGACGCCATGCGTAACGGCGTTGGTGTGTTAGTACTGGATGACGAAGATCGTGAAAACGAAGGCGATTTAATTTTTGCCGCTGAAAACATGACCGTTGAGCAAATGGCGCTGACCATTCGTCACGGCAGCGGAATTGTGTGCCTCACCATGAATGAAGACAGCCGTAAAAAGCTGGATTTGCCAATGATGGTTGAGAACAACTCCAGCCCGTTCCAGACGCCGTTTACCGTGACTATCGAAGCGGTTGAAGGCGTGACTACCGGTGTTTCTGCGGCTGACCGCATCACCACTATCCGTGCGGCAATCAAAGACGGCGCAAAACCTTCTGACCTTAACCGCCCGGGGCATATCTTCCCGCTGCGCGCACAGGCCGGTGGCGTGCTGACCCGTGGCGGTCACACCGAAGCGTCTATCGATCTGGCGACACTGGCAGGCCTGAAGCCTTTCGGCGTGCTGTGTGAACTGACCAATGACGATGGCACCATGGGGCACGCGCCTGAAGTGATTGTCTTTGCCCGTCAGCATAATATGCCGGTCGTGACCATCGCCGATCTGGTGGCTTATCGTCAGGCGCAGACCCGTCAGGCAAGCTGAATCAACACCGATCGTGCGTAACAAAAAGGCCGCTTATGCGGCCTTTTGCTTTTGAATCCTGCAATTTGTCTTTAGCGCAATTTTTCATCATCTTCTTTTGATTTGTCTCATCAAATTTATTGAACATCTCCTTCACGGTTATCCGGCTGTAACCCGCAATCAAAAAGAGTACCGTAATCACATCTTGCGGAGGTTGCTTAACAGCCCGCTCACTTTTATTTGCGGTAAGGAATTTATGATGACAACTCAACGTATGCCCGCACTTTTCTTAGGCCACGGCAGCCCGATGAACGTGCTGGAAGATAACACTTATACCCGTGCCTGGCATGCGCTGGGCGAATCATTACCACGGCCAAAAGCGATTCTGGCAGTTTCTGCTCACTGGTTCACCCGCGGCACGGCGGTAACGGCGATGGAGAATCCGCGCACTATTCATGACTTTGGCGGGTTCCCGCAGGCGTTGTTTGATAAACGTTATCCGGCACCGGGTTCACCGGCTCTGGCGAAACGGGTTCAGGAATTGCTCAGCCCGGTGAATGTGATGGCCGACACCAGCGAGTGGGGTTTTGACCACGGGACCTGGGGCGTGCTGATCAAGATGTATCCGGATGCCGATATTCCGGTTATTCAGCTGAGTATCGACGGAACGCAACCGCCGGAATATCACTATGAGTTAGGCAAGAAACTGGCTGTTCTGCGTGACGAAGGGGTGATGATTGTCGCCAGCGGAAACGTGGTGCACAACCTGCGCATGGTGAAATGGGATGGTAACGGCGAGCCGTATCCGTGGGCGATTGCGTTTGAGAAATATGTGAAAGATAACCTGAACTGGAAGGGTGAGGCTAAAGATCATCCTCTGGTGAAGTTTATGGAACATGAGGGCGGCGCGTTATCGAATCCGTCTCCGGATCACTATCTGCCATTGTTATATGTTTTAGGCGCGTGGGATGGTACAGAACCGATCACACAGCCAACGGACGGGATCGTGATGGGATCGCTTTCTATGCTTTCCGTTCAGGTTGGGTAATCCGGTAAATAAAAAGGATAATGAAAAATCTCATTATCCTTTTTTAGTTTTTTTATCCGACAATGGTATGCGGATAAAAACGTGACAGATCCTGCGTGATCAGCGCTTTATCTTCACGGATGCCGATCCCACAAGGCTGATCGTTGACCAGCCAGCTGCCGATCAGCGTGTAACTGCCTTCAAACACCGGCAACGGATGGAACTGCTGCACAATCATGCCTTCAGCGCCATATGGGCCTTCAACGCTCGCCACTTCCTGACCTTTTTCGATCACTTTTATGTTAGCGCCTTCGCGTGAAAACAGCGGTTTCACAACGTAGTGATCCAGCTCCGGATGCGGGTCTTCGGCGAAATAAGCCGGTAACAGATTCGGGTGATCCGGGAACATTTCCCACAGCAACGGAAGCAGGGCTTTATTCGACAGAATCGCTTTCCAGGCCGGTTCCAGCCAGCGGACACCCGCGTCTTCCAGTTTGGTGGCAAACACTTCGCGGAACATGAATTCCCACGGATATAGCTTGAACAGGTTAGAAATCACCTGATCCTGCGTGTCAGTGAATTGTCCGCGTTCGCCCAGACCGATTTCCTCGATGAACAGGAATTCACTGGCCAGTTCAGCTTCCAGCGCGCAGTCCTGCAAATATTGCACCGTACCGCGATCTTCTTCAGTGTCCTGGCAGCAGGCGATGTGCAGCAGCGAAAAACCGTGCTGATTTTTCAGCTCAGCAAAACGCTCGATCAGCTTTTCCTGCAAACTGTTGTACTGGTCAGCATCCTGAGTCAGGTTGCCAGCCGCGATTTGATCTTCCAGCCACAGCCACTGGAAGAAGGCCGCTTCGTACAAAGATGTCGGCGTGTCGGCGTTATTTTCCAACAGTTTAGGCGGATTGACACCGTCGTAGGCCAGATCCAGACGTGAATACAGCGAAGGTTGTTGCGTGCGCCATGAACTGCGGACAAAGTCCCAGACGTGCTTTGGGATCTGGAATTTCGCCATCAGTTTGTCGTCGTTCACCACGCGCTCAACCACTTTCAGGCACATCTGGTGAATGTCGGCGGTGGCGTCTTCGATCTCTTCAATCTGCGCCAGTGTGAACTGGTAATACGCATCTTCACACCAGTACGGCTCGCCATACATGGTGTGAAAGTTGAAGCCAAACTCCGTGGCTTTTTCGCGCCAGTCCGGACGCTCATTAATGGCTAAACGTTTCATCTGATTCTCTTAGCCACCCATGCTGCGGCCAGGGCTGCGTGTCGCTGCGGTAGAGCTGCGCTGCATCGAGGTTTGTTTGGCTACGCTGTCGCCGAAACCGCCACGGGTGATGGTGTTGGTGACGGCAGGTTTTGGTGCCATCGCTGTTTTCGGTACGTTCATGGTACGTCCGCCCGCAGTGGCAGGGCCGTAGTTTTTACCGGTCGCATCGACGAATTTGCCGTTCGCCGGGCTGGCCGGATTTTTTGAACTGAACAGAGGCTGTTGCGCGTAGCCGCCGCCGCCCATCATGCGTCCCATCATGTAGCCCGCCATCAGTGGCATCCACATGCTGCCGCCGCTGCTCTGGTTTTCAGCCGTGGCCACGCCCGCCTGCGCCGGAGCCTGAGTACACTGGCCTTCGCCAAACTCAGCGATACAGTCTTCACGGCTGGCATATTTTGGCGCGGTTTTTGCGGCTTCCTGTTTAGCGGCATCGTAAGCGGCGACACATTGCGCGCTGCCAGACGGGTTGGCTTTCGAGCAGTCGTCCGCATTCTGATACAGAGAAACTGTTTCGTCGGTTTTCTCGCAGCCGGCCAGCATAAAGACCGCACTGACTGCCAGAGCGACAGGAGTGATTCGAGAGCTACGCCATGATTTACGGAAGGTAGCTAAGTTGACTTGTTGTGTCCGTTTCATCGTTCTTATCCCATGTGTAGGGCTTTTTCGCCCTTTCCCAGTAGGGCCTAAGAATAGGGGAAAGTTGGTTAATGTTAAAGCAGCGACAGGCAATTGTTACGAGACTTTACAGAGCGGCGTGATACAGGCAAAAAAAAGCAGCCTTTTCAGGCTGCCTTAGGGAAAATGCGGAGGGACTTTTCAGGATCAGTTCTGGAAAGGATTGCCGCTTTTCCTGGTGGTGTTAGCAGAGGTCGTTGCACTGGCTTGCTGAGCGCGTGGTGCAGGTGCTGCTGCAGTCTTGTTACCGTAACCGTCTGCCGCTGCATCCTGGTCTGGCGTTTCAGGCGCAACCTGATCAGGCGCTGTCGGAACCGGTTTACCCAGAGCACCGTTCAGTGCCAGCAGGTCGCTTTCGTTCAGTGTACCCAGCGCTGACTTGATGTTCAGCTGGTTGATCAGGTACGTGTAACGTGCGCTGGAAAGCTGTTGTTTAGCGTTATACAAGGTGGTGGTCGCATCCAGCACATCAACGATGGTACGTGTACCCACCTGATAACCGGCTTCCATCGCATCTAAAGAACTCTGAGCAGAAACAACGGCTTGTTTATACGCGTTGATGCTGCTGATTGAGGCAGAGATGTTGTTGAAGGAAGAGCGAACGGTCTGAACAACGCTGCGGTGCGCGCTTTCCAGTTGTTCGCTGGCGCCAACGAAGTTGTACTGAGCTTGTTTGACCTGTGAGGTCACAGAACCGCCGCTGTACAGTGGCAGGGAGAAGCTCAGACCAATTTTGTTCTGGCCAGCATCGGCATCCTGGTAGCTTGAAGAACCACCGGTTTTGTCGCCGTGATACTTGGTGTTGCTGATGCCGGTAGAGGCAGTCAGATCCACCGTTGGCATGTGGCCGGTTTCCGCATAACGGATTTGCTCACGTGCCAGATCCTGTGACAGACGCGCAGACAGTAAGCTCAGGTTGCGGCTTTCTGCTTCTTTCAACAGCGTCGCGACCGGTTGCGGACGCGTAGTGTTGAAGTTGTCGACATTCAGGGAAGACAGTTGCGGATAATACATACCGGTCACCTGACGCAGGGATTCCAGTGCGTTATCCAGGTTATTACGGGCAGTCACTTCGTTAGCCAATACGGTGTCGTATTGTGAACGGGCATTCTGCACATCGGTAATCGCAACCAGACCCACGTTAAAACGCTGAGTGGTTTGATCCAGCTGACGGTAAATTGCCTGTTTCTGCGCTTCGGTATAAGAGAGTGAATCGATCGCACTCAAAACGTTGAAATAAGCCGTTGCGGAATTCAGGATCAATGATTGCTGATCAGTCTGATATGACACATCCTGAATACCGGCAGTTTTTTCCTGCAAAGTCAGGGCGCGCCATTTTGACATATCAAAAATGGTCTGCGTTAATTGCAGGCTGGCGCTGCCAACATCGCTGTTAACGCCATTGGCATCACGGTAGCCATTGGTATATCCATAATCCGCACCCAATCCGAGTTGCGGTAATAAAGGACTGCGGCTTTCGTTGATTTTTTCGAATGCAGCATCCCGGTCAGCAGCAGATTTGCGCAGGTCCGGGTTACTTGTCCTGGCTTGCTGATAGACCTGCATCAGGTTTTCGGCCTGGCTTATCGTACTGAAGCCGCCCAGGCTGAGTCCGATGAGAAGGGGGAGCAGTTTCTTCATTTGCATTCCTTGTTGTGCAGCAATGTTGTTATGTATGGTGGCGCAGTCAAATTACCAATAGACGCGGATTCTAGCAGAGTCAGGCTAGCGGGGCGGTTGGCTTAACGTGCCTTCCCGACTGAATGAGCCTAAATCTATCACAAACAACCTTGATTATTATTAACGCATTTTCATCAAATTGACCTCAAAGGGCGATAAATTACCTTTAAGAGGCATTAAGGAAACATTCCATGTCTTCATTTAAACGGTCACCGGTTACTTTCGGTAAAGATGATGTAGAAATTATTGCACGTGAGACGCGATATAAAGGTTTTTTTTCTATTATTGCATATCGGTTTCGCCATCGGCTGTTTAATGGGGAAATGAGCGGGGAAGTTGTGCGCGAAGTTTTCGAGCGCGGACATGCCGCCGTACTATTACCTTATGATCCGCAACGGGATGAAGTTGTGTTGATTGAGCAGATCCGTATCCCCGCACTGGATTCAAGTGATACCCCTTGGCTTCTGGAGATGGTCGCCGGTATCATTGAAGAAGGCGAGACAGTCGAAGATGTCGCCCGCCGCGAAGCACTCGAGGAAGCGAACATTGTGGTGAAGCGTTGCAAACCGGCTCTGAATTACCTGGCAAGTCCGGGCGGAACCAGCGAGCGTCTTTCCATTATGGTCGGTGAAGTCGATGCCACGACGGCAGAAGGAATTCACGGTCTGGAAGCAGAGAATGAAGACATCCGGGTACATGTGGTCAGCCGCGAACAGGCTTACCGCTGGGTGGAAGAAGGAGCGATAGACAATGCGGCGTCAGTGATTGCCCTGCAATGGCTGCAGCTGCACCATGAATCCCTGAGAAAAGAGTGGGCCAACTAATGATTAAGCGCTATACCCCTGATTTCCCTGAAATGATGAGATTGTGCGAAACTAATTTTGCACAATTGCGCCGTTTAATGCCACGCACCGATGAGCCTGGTGAAACCGTGACATATCAGGTGAGTAGCGCGACGTATTGCCTGACGATCCTCGAATCAACGCGTTATACCTCGCTAGTGGAAATCAAACAGACGGCGCCGGCTGTCAGTTACTGGAGTCTGCCTTCGCTCACTGTTCGCCTGTATCACGATGCGATGGTGGCTGAAGTGTGTGCAAGTCAGCAGATCTTTCGTTTCAAAGCACGCTATGATTACCCGAATAAAAAGTTGCATCAGCGTGATGAAAAGCATCAAATTAACCAGTTCCTGGCGGACTGGCTGCGTTATTGCCTTGCGCATGGAGCGATGGCAATTCCGGTTTGTTAGACAGACTTCAACAACAAAGGAAACGATTTGGAAAGCCTGTTTACATTGCCTTTGGTGAATGGGGCCAAAGTCAGGATTCTACAAATTACTGATACCCATCTCTTTGCCGGTGAAGATGAAACGTTGTTGGGCGTGAATACGTTTAACAGCTATCGCGCAGTGCTGGACGCAATCAAAGCCCAGCAGCGCGACGTCGATATTATCGCGGCAACCGGTGACCTGGCGCAGGATCAGTCCGTGGAAGCCTACCATCAGTTTGCGCGCGGCATCGGTGAACTGACGGCGCCTTGCGTCTGGCTGCCCGGCAACCATGATTTCCAGCCGGCGATGGTCAATGCCTTGCAGGATGCGGGTATTAGCCCTTCCAAGCATGTTCTTCTCGGTGAACACTGGCAGATTGTCCTGCTCGATACACAGGTCTTCGGCGTGCCTCACGGCGAGCTGAGCGAATATCAGCTGGAATGGCTGGTGCGCTGCCTGGATGCTTATCCGGATCGTTTTACATTGCTGATGCTCCATCATCATCCGCTGCCTTCCGGCTGTACGTGGCTGGATCAGCACAGCCTGCGCAATGCGCATATGCTGGCGAACACGCTGGTGAATTACCCGAAAGTGAATACGCTTTTGTGCGGACATATTCATCAGGAGCTGGATCTCGACTGGTATGGCCGTCGTCTTTACGCGACGCCGTCAACCTGCGTACAGTTCAAACCGCATTGCACGAATTTCACGATTGATACTGTTGCGCCGGGCTGGCGCTATCTCGATTTGTATCCGGATGGCCGCGTGGAGACTGAAGTCTTCCGTCTGGAAACCAGCGAGTTTCATCCTGACACGGAGTCGGACGGCTACGAATGAACACCTTACTTTACCTGCACGGATTCAACAGTTCTCCCAACTCGGCGAAAGCGACGGCGTTGAAAAACTGGCTGGCGGTCAATCATCCCCATATTGATATGGTTGTCCCGCAGTTACCGCCTTATCCGGCCGATGCGGCCGAACAACTTGAGAGTCTGGTGATCAGCAATGCGGGTAAAAAACTGGGGATTGTCGGCTCGTCGCTGGGCGGGTATTACGCGACCTGGTTGTCGCAATGTTTTGCCGTGCCTGCGGTGGTGGTGAACCCTGCGGTGAAGCCGTATGAGCTGCTGATCGACTTCCTCGGGCAAAACGAGAACCCCTACACCGGACAACAATATGTGTTAGAGTCACGCCACGTTTACGATCTGAAAGTGATGCAGGTCGAACCGCTGGAGTCACCGGATTTACTCTGGTTGCTGCAGCAAACGGGCGATGAAATTCTCGATTACCGTCAGGCTGTGGCGTATTACACCACCTGTCGCCAGACGGTCGAACCCGAAGGAAATCATGCATTTGTCGGCTTTGAGCGTTATTTTTCGCCGATTGTAGATTTCCTTGAGCTGGCCGCAGACTAACATCGTCAGGGTGATTTTATCCCCGGATTAATCGCGTCTGCTTGCTGCCAGTGCTGATACCCGCCCAAATACTGTATCGTTAGCCCACAAACCTATGAGCCACGAATAATCAACGATGAGCCAATCAACTTATAACGCGGATTCCATAGAGGTCCTCAGCGGACTCGAACCGGTGCGCCGCCGTCCGGGCATGTATACCGATACCACCCGGCCAAACCATCTCGGCCAGGAAGTTATTGATAACAGCGTGGATGAGGCATTAGCCGGTCACGCGAAACGCATCGAAGTGATCCTTCACGAAGACCAGTCTCTGGAAGTCATCGATGATGGCCGTGGTATGCCCGTGGATATCCACGCAGAAGAAGGCGTCCCGGCAGTTGAACTGATTTTCTGCCGTCTGCACGCAGGCGGTAAATTCTCGAATAAAAACTACCAGTTTTCCGGCGGCCTGCACGGCGTAGGGATCTCGGTGGTCAACGCCTTGTCTAAGCGTGTCGAAGTGGCGGTAAAACGCGGCGGCGAAGTGTATGAAATGGCGTTTGAAAACGGCGATAAAGTGCAGGATTTGCACGTGACCGGCACCTGCGGTAAACGCAATACCGGAACCAGCGTACATTTCTGGCCAGATGGCAGCTTCTTCGACAGCCCGCGTTTTTCGGTCAGCCGCCTCAGCCATTTGCTGAAAGCCAAAGCCGTACTGTGTCCTGGCGTAGAAATTCTGTTCAAAGACAAAGTGAATAACACCGAGCAACGCTGGTGTTATGAAGACGGTCTGACTGACTACCTGATGGAAGCCGTCAACGGCCTGATCACTCTGCCTGAAAAAGCCTTTGTCGGTAATTTTGCCGGTGATACGGAAGCCGTAGACTGGGCGCTGTTGTGGCTGCCGGAAGGCGGCGAACTGCTGACTGAAAGCTATGTCAACCTGATCCCGACCATGCAGGGCGGTACGCACGTCAACGGTCTGCGTCAGGGGCTGCTCGACGCCATGCGTGAGTTCTGCGAGTTCCGCAATATCCTGCCGCGCGGCGTGAAACTGTCTGCTGAAGATATCTGGGAACGCTGCGCCTATGTGCTGTCAGTGAAAATGCAGGATCCGCAATTCGCCGGTCAAACCAAAGAACGTCTGTCTTCGCGCCAGTGTGCAGCGTTTGTTTCCGGCGTGGTGAAAGATGCGTTCAGTCTGTGGCTGAACCAGAACGTTCAGGCGGCAGAACAGCTGGCTGAACTGTGCATTTCCAGCGCTCAGCGTCGTCTGCGCGCAGCGAAAAAAGTCGTGCGTAAGAAACTGACCAGCGGCCCTGCGCTGCCGGGCAAACTGGCAGACTGTACCTCGCAGGATCTGAACATGACCGAACTTTTCCTGGTGGAAGGGGATTCCGCAGGCGGTTCTGCCAAACAGGCACGTGATCGTGAATATCAGGCGATCATGCCGCTCAAAGGTAAGATCTTAAACACGTGGGAAGTCTCTTCTGATGAAGTGCTGGCTTCGCAGGAAGTGCATGACATTTCCGTGGCGATCGGTATCGATCCGGACAGCGAAGATCTGACCCAGCTACGTTACGGCAAAATCTGTATCCTTGCGGATGCGGACTCCGACGGCTTACATATCGCCACGCTGCTGTGCGCATTGTTTGTCCGTCACTTCCGGTCCCTGGTGCGCGGCGGTCATGTATATGTGGCGATGCCGCCTTTATACCGTATCGATCTGGGCAAAGAAGTGTTCTACGCGCTGGATGAGCAGGAAAAAGAAGGCGTGCTGGATCAGCTGAAACGCAAGAAAGGCAAACCGAACGTACAGCGCTTTAAAGGTCTGGGTGAAATGAACCCGCTCCAACTGCGCGAAACCACGCTGGATCCGAATACCCGTCGTCTGGTGCAACTGACAATCGATGAAGAGGATATCGATCAGACACTGCGCATGATGGATATGTTGCTGGCCAAGAAGCGTTCAGAAGATCGCCGTAACTGGTTGCAGGAAAAAGGCGACACTGCCGAACTGGACGTCTGAACCTTTTAATTTCGCTGCACCCATAAAAAATGCCGGACGCTTCACAGCTCCGGCATTTTTGTTTTCTGAACTGCGCTGGTCTTACGACTACGCTTTCTCAATAATATGGATCACCACATCCAGCACGTCGGCTTTGATGTTTTCGCGGTGCTTGTCCATATGTTCAGCCTGCTGATGCGCTTCGAGATGCGCCAGGCTTTCCCAGTCTTCCAGCATAAAGATGGAATCAGGTACGGTTTTACGCCACGGGATCTGCCCGTTGAAATCAACGTAAGGCTCGTAACGGTGGCAGCCTTTTTCTGCCTGAACGTCCGGCAGCAGGGCGATGATTTTTTCCATAACCGAATCGCGACGGCCTGGTTTTACTTTGATTTCAGCAATAACAGTGATCATAAAAAACCTCTTTCCCGGGTGACCTTAAACCTTAAGCCTGACCGAATACATTTTCAAGGTGAGCACGGTAGCGCGCAAAATCACCTTCCACATCAGGCTGTTTAATCACGTCGTTACACATAAAGGTCGGCAGCGTATCGAGGCCGATAAACTGGTTGGCTTTGTGTTGTGCCAGATAAACGCCATCAACGCCAACGCCGTGGAAGAACTGTTCTTTATCTTCGAACGCTTCCAGAGGTGCGTTCCAGGTTACTGACAGCATGTAGCACTTGCCATGCAGCAGGCCACCGGAACCGTATTTTTTCGATTCATCAGAACGGGTACGTCCATCGCTGGCGTACAGTTTGCCGTGGCCTTCAGTGAACACTTCATCGATGTATTTTTTCAGTGTCCATGGCATCCCCATCCACCAGCCCGGCTGCTGATAAATAATGGCATCTGCCCACAGATAGCTTTCGATTTCGGTTTGCACGTCATAACCGTCTTCCAGCACGGTCACACGCACGTCGTGGCCTTTATCACGCAGGAAGCTGGTTGCGACTTCAGTCAGGCTGTTGTTCAGTGCGCCTTTGGAATGGGCAAATGTTTTGCCGGCATTGATAATCAGGATATTGCTCATGGAGTTCCCTTAAATAGAATTCTGGTGGTCAGGCTGTTATCACGTAGTGTACTTAACTCTGTCCCGCAGAAAAATGTGATATCGCGCACAAGACTATTGACTCAGATGCAATAATGGAAGAAACAGCACGGCAATTGAGCCATTTTATTGCGGAATAATTGTTTAAAAAGAAGGCATAAACACAGCAACTGTGACAGCCATACGGCAGATGATGTACTATCGCGGACATCATTGCCTCGTGTACGCCGCCTTATTATGCGCCAGCGGGTGCAAGCTTCCTTAATTTCCAAAACGATAACGCCACGGGTCTGAGGATTAAACATCAATGAGCGAAATGACTCATGACGGAACAGAGCGTTTAGCCCTGCACACGTTTACTGAGAACGCCTATCTCAACTATTCCATGTACGTCATCATGGACCGCGCGCTGCCGTTTATCGGTGACGGGCTCAAGCCGGTACAGCGCCGTATTATTTATGCGATGTCCGAGCTGGGCCTGAGTAATAACGCCAAATTCAAAAAATCCGCGCGTACCGTCGGTGACGTGCTGGGTAAATACCATCCGCACGGCGACAGCGCCTGTTATGAAGCGATGGTGCTGATGGCGCAGCCTTTCTCTTACCGTTATCCGCTGGTTGACGGGCAAGGGAACTGGGGTGCGCCGGATGATCCGAAATCATTTGCTGCGATGCGTTATACCGAATCGCGTCTGTCGAAATATGCCGACGTTCTGTTACGTGAATTAGGGCAGGGGACGGTCGATTACGTGCCGAACTTTGATGGCACTATGCAGGAGCCGAAAATGCTGCCTGCGCGTCTGCCGAATATTCTGCTCAATGGCACCACCGGCATTGCGGTCGGGATGGCGACGGATATTCCGCCGCATAACATCCGTGAAGTGGCTGCCGCTGCGGTCGCGTTGCTGGAAAAACCGAACAGCTCGCTGGAAGATTTGCTGGAATTCGTTCAGGGGCCAGATTTCCCGACCGAAGCCGAAATCATTACGCCACGCAATGAAATCCGCAAAATGTACGAATCGGGCAAAGGCTCGGTGCGTATGCGTGCGGTCTGGCACAAAGAAGACGGCAGCGCGGTGATCACCGCGTTACCGCATCAGGTGTCCGGTGCGAAAGTGCTGGAGCAAATTGCCAACCAGATGCGTGCCAAAAAGCTGCCGATGGTCGAAGATCTGCGTGACGAATCCGATCACGAGAACCCGACGCGTCTGGTGGTGGTTCCGCGTTCTAACCGTATCGACCTTGATCAGGTGATGAATCACCTGTTCGCGACCACCGATCTGGAACGCAGCTACCGCATCAACATGAATATGATCGGCCTCGATCACCGTCCGCAGGTGAAAGGGCTGCTGGAAATTCTGACCGAATGGCTGGTTTATCGTCGCGATACCGTACGCCGTCGTCTGAACTACCGCCTTGATAAAGTGCTGAAACGCCTGCATATCCTCGAAGGTTTGCTGACGGCGTTCCTGAATATAGATGAAGTCATTCACATCATCCGTAGCGAAGACGAGCCAAAACCGGTGCTTATGCAGCGTTTTGAGCTGTCAGATACTCAGGCAGAAGCGATTCTCGAGTTGAAATTACGTCATTTGGCGAAACTCGAAGAAACCAAGATCCGCGGTGAGCAGGATGAACTGGCGAAAGAGCGCGATCAGCTGCAGGCGCTGCTGGCCTCTGAACGCAAACTCAGCACACTGATCCGCAAAGAAATTCAGGCTGATGCTGAAGCCTTTGGTGACGAGCGTCGTTCGCCGATCACTGAACGCGAAGAAGCTAAAGCGATGAGCGAGCACGATTTCATTCCGTCTGAGCCGGTCACGATTGTGTTGTCCGAATCTGGCTGGGTGCGCAGTGCTAAAGGTCATGACATTGATGCTTCCGGCCTGAGCTACAAAGCCGGCGACAGTTTCCGTGCTGCAGCGAAAGGCAAGAGCAATCAGCCGGTGGTGTTTATGGATTCCACCGGGCGCAGTTATGCGCTGGATCCGACCACGTTGCCATCGGCGCGCGGTCAGGGTGAACCACTGACCGGTAAACTGACGCCGCCGCCGGGCGCGACCATTGAACACGTGCTGATGGCTGCCGACGATCAGAAGTTACTGATGGCTTCCGATGCCGGTTACGGTTTCGTCTGTACCTTCAATGATTTAGTGGCGCGCAATCGTGCCGGTAAAGCCATGATCACCTTGCCGGAAAATGCGAAAGCGTTCCCGCCAATGGAGTTGCATGGCGCTGATGATATGTTGCTGTCGATCACTGCCGCGGGCCGGATGCTGATGTTCCCGGTGGCTGATTTGCCTCAGTTGTCGAAAGGCAAAGGTAACAAAATTGTTTCAATCCCTTCTGCGCAAGCAGCAAGTGGTGAAGATAAACTACAATGGCTGCTGGTGTTGCCACCGCAAACATCAGTTACCCTGCACGTGGGTAAACGTAAGCTGGTTCTGCGTCCGGAAGATTTGCAGAAATTCCGTGCTGAACGTGGCCGCAAGGGAACCCTGCTGCCACGCGGGCTGCAACGTATCGATCGGGTTGAAGTCGATGCGCCTGTGCGCACCGGTGGTGGTGACAGCGAAGAATAAAATGGCTGTAACTTCTTAACAGACAGGGCACATTTGTGCCCTGAACTCGTTTGAGAGGGTTGCAGCGGCCTGAGACTGTTGTGCAGTGCAAAGATTTTACATTTGTATCAATAAAACCGTTGTGCCCTGCTGAATGAGGCTTGAGAATAGTTCACCTCACAGGGAGCGAAACTGCACAGGTTTCTTACTGGCTTCGGCTGTAGTTTTAAGAGGATGTTATGTTATTTATTTTGCGTCTGATTATCGTGGTGGTTTACTCGATTCTGGTCTCTGTTTTTGGTTGTATTTATTGTCTTTTCAGTCCGCGGAACCCGAAACATGTGTCGACTTTCGGTAAGCTGTTTGGTCGTCTGGCACCCGTATTTGGCCTTCGTGTAGAACAACGTATTCCTGCAGAAGCAGTGAATAACGGCAACTGTATTTATATTGCCAACCATCAGAACAATTATGACATGGTGACGGCTTCGTCCGTCGTCATGCCAGGAACGGTGACCGTCGGCAAGAAAAGCCTGGCCTGGATCCCGTTCTTTGGTCAGCTTTACTGGCTGACGGGCAACCTGCTGATTGACCGTGATAATCGCGCCAAAGCGCACGGTACCATTTCTCAGGTCGTGACCCAGATTAAGAAAAAGAATCTGTCGATCTGGATGTTCCCGGAAGGGACCCGCAGCCGTGGCCGTGGCCTGATGCCATTCAAAACCGGCGCTTTCCATGCTGCCATTGCTGCCGGTGTGCCGATTGTGCCGATCTGCGTATCGAACACCAGTAACAAGGTGAAGTTAAATCGCTGGTCAAACGGTCTGGTGATTGTTGAGATGCTGCCGCCAATTGACACCAGCGGTTATACCAAAGAGCGCCTGCGTGAGTTGTCCGAGCATTGCCGTCAGATCATGGCGGACAAAATTGCTGAGCTGGATGCCGAAGTGGCGCAGCGCGAAGCCGCCGCAAAAAAATAAAATTCAGTTGATGCCATTTTTCCCGCTGCCATTGATGGCGGCGGATTCTACACAGTTCCTGATTTTGTTTTCATGGAGAAGATATGTCACTCAGTCGTCGCTCGTTCCTGCAAGCCTCCGGCGTGGCTCTTGCCGCAGGTGCTCTGCCATTAAAAGCAGAAGCGAGTG